>NZ_JBJMBA010000027.1:0-58581 GCF_045799135.1 Weissella sp. MSCH1
AAGCTCAATAGCGCCGAAAGTAGTTGGAGGATCGCTTCCTGCGAGGATAGGACGTCGCGATGCACATGGACGTTTAGCTCAGCTGGGAGAGCACCTGCCTTACAAGCAGGGGGTCACAGGTTCGATCCCTGTAACGTCCATCCTTAAACCACCACTTGTTGGTGGTTTTTTTGTATCAGAAACGGTAATTAACATATATTAGTGATAAAACTGACACAAAAACACCGCATCTCACAATTAATATTGAATTTGTGCGTAGTCTAGGCATTCTTTCTGATATAATTGTATTTGGCTAGTTTTTTCGAGCGGTCGAAAAGAACATCAAGATAGAAACAATTGCTACCGAGGTTTGGTAGAGAGAAAGGAAGTCACATCATGTCTGATTATGCTGTGAAGTACGAGCTACTCCACGTGGAAAAGCACACTGGTGCACGTTTGGGTAAAATTACAACCCCCCACGGTGAAGTTATGACACCAATGTTTATGCCGGTCGGTACACAAGCCACGGTTAAGAACGTGTCACCTCGTGAACTAAAAGAAATCAAGTCACAGTTTATTTTGTCAAACACGTACCACCTATGGGTTCGCCCGGGTGACGAGTTGATTGCCGAAGCCGGTGGTTTGCACAAGTTTATGAATTGGGATGGCCCAATTCTAACTGATTCAGGTGGCTTCCAAGTGTGGTCATTGTCAGAACGCAACAACATTAAAGAAGAAGGTGTGACCTTCCGTAATCACGTGAATGGGGAAGAAATGTTCCTATCACCTGAAGTTGCGATGCGCATTCAAAATAATTTGGGCTCTGATGTCATGATGCAATTGGATGAAGCAATTCCATACTTTGAAACGTATGATTACGTGAAGAATTCAGTTGAACGAACATCACGATGGGCTGAACGTGCTTTAGCTGCCCATCGTCGTCCGGAAGATCAAGCGCTATTTGGTATTGTGCAAGGTGCCGGTTTCCGTGAGCTTCGTAAGCAGTCTGCTTCAGATCTTGTTTCGCTTGATTTGCCTGGATACGCCGTTGGTGGTCTGTCTGTCGGTGAAACTAAAGAAGAGATGAACCGTGTGCTTGACTTCACGGTACCATTCCTACCCGAAAACAAGCCACGTTATTTGATGGGGGTCGCAGCACCCGATTCTTTGATTGATGGTGCTATCCGCGGTATTGATATGTTCGATTCTGTGCTACCAACACGTATCGCACGCAAGGGAACCTTGATGACGTCGAAGGGCCGTATCGTGATTACGAATTCTAAGTATAAGAATGACTTTTCACTAATTGACCCCGAGACGGAAGACTACGGTTCACAAAACTTTACCAAGGCATACTTACACCACTTGTTTAAGGCCGACGAATTGTATGCGCAAAACATTGCGTCTGTTCACAATTTGCGTTACCTATTGAAGTTGATGGAAGATATGCGTCAAGCAATTGCTGAGGATCGCTTACTTGAGTTCCGTGAAGAAGTCATGGAAAACTACGGTTACAAGAATCCGAATGCGCGCTTGTTCTAACTATTGCTAAATAAATCCTAGAGGAGTGTACTACTATGAGTGCTAATATTTTGATTTTGGTCGTCTTCGTGGCGGCAATGTACTTTATTATGATTCGCCCACAACAAAAGGCGCAAAAGAAGCGTCAAGAGATGATCAACACGGTTCAACCAGGTGCCGAGGTTGTGACTATCGGTGGTTTGCACGGTAAGATTGCTGCCGTTGATAATGAAGCAAAGACGTTTGATTTGGATGCTGAAGGTGTTATTTTGGTATTTGAATTGTCAGCAATCCGCCAAGTTGTTAAGGCAGCTCCAGCTGTGGCTGAAGCACCCAAGGCAGAGACGGCAACTGATGAAATCGTCGACACGACAGCTGATGTTGTGGCAGACGAAAAGTCAGACGACGCTAAGTAATAGATGAAAGAGCCTGAGTAAATATTTCTCAGGTTCTTTTTTATTATGGATTTTAAACGAAAGGAGCGCGGGGGAGATGGCTGATTTACTAGAAATTCCGGTGCAATTACATACTGACCGGCAAATTTTACATGTTGATATGGATGCCTTTTATGCGCAAGTCGAAACGCGAGATAATCCTGCGCTTGCCGACGTGGCTTTAATTTTGGCACGTGACCCGCGACAACATAGTGGCCGTGGTGTGGTTGCTACAGCTAACTATAAAGCACGACAACTTGGTGTCCATTCTGCAATGAGTGCCGCCGAAGCACTTCGATTAGCGCCAGAGGCAATTTTCTTGACGCCAAATTTTGAAAAATATCGGACCGTATCAAATCAGGTACATGAAATTTTTCATCGTTATACCGACAAAGTGGAACCGATTGCATTTGATGAAGCTTATTTAGATGTAACAGAAAATAAAGTTGGCATTGATAATCCGGTTGCCTTAGCCCATACCCTACAACAAACTATCTATGAAGAACTGCAATTAACCAGTTCGGTCGGGGTATCGTTTAATAAGTTCTTGGCAAAACTATCATCTGAACATAATAAACCAGCCGGGCTGACTGTTGTTCGGGAGGCAGATGTTCGGCCTTTCTTAGATGCATTGCCAATTGAGGAGGTCCGTGGGGTTGGTCAAAAGACGGCTGAACGGATGCGTGAACTGGGTGTCACAACTGGCGCTGCGCTATATGCAATGGACCAAACGACATTGACCCAACATTTTGGACGGATGGGGTATGACTTTTACCGACGAATCCGGGGTGTTGATGACCGACCAGTCGAGTGGCAACGTGAGCGGAAATCAGTTGGCAAAGAACGAACGTATGGCCCGTTTTTGGATAACGAAGAGAAAATCATGGCCGAACTAAAGCGGCTGGCCGTACTTTTAGAAAACTCGCTGCAGAAAAGGTCGTTACACGGTAAAACTTTGGTATTAAAGGTACGTGACGAAGATTTTAATACGGAAACACGACGGACAACCCAACCAGATTATTTACCAAATGATGCGACCGAGTTTGAACGATTAGCTGCGGACATTTGGGAAGAATTAGGAGGATATCAAAAGCCGATTCGCCTCTTAGGGCTAACCATGACGAATTTGGCACCGCTTACCTTTGAAAATATCCCCTTGAATCTGTATGATAACTAATCTAATCGCGTAATTACCGCGGTTTTCTGCTATACTTATTAAAGTAGCGGGTGGTAGCCCCAAACTGTTAACGTTGCGAGCAACGTTTGTAAACTAGATAGAATTGAGATTGAATCATGACAGCGCAAACAGCAATTCTAGCGCAAATTAAGGCAGCGGACACGATTATTATTCACCGTCACCAACGCCCTGATCCAGATGCCTTTGGGTCACAATTTGGCTTGGCGGAGTTAATTAAAACGTCGTTCCCTGAGAAGCAGGTTCACGTTGTAGGCAAGCAAGTGCCTAGCATGACTTGGATGGGTGAGATGGAGCAAATTCCTGACTCACTTTATGATGATGCATTGGTAATTGTGACTGACACAGCAAATTCACCACGTGTCGATGACCGTCGTTTCGACTACGGTAAGGTGTTGGTTAAGATTGACCACCATCCAAATGACGAGCCATATGGCGACTATACGTGGGTGATTGAAGGTGCTTCTTCTACGTCGGCGATGATTTTTGCCTTCTATAAGGAATTTGAAGACGAATTGACTTTGTCAGATGCAGGTGCCTCATATTTGTATGCTGGTATCGTTGGAGATACGGGGCGCTTCTTATACGCGACTAAGTCTGAAACGATGCAAGTTGTTGCTGATTTGATGAAGTTTGATTTTGATTGGTTTAAGATTAATCAACAAATGGATACCATCTCAGTTGAAGCTGCCCGGGCTTCTGGCTATGTCTATAACAACATGGTCACAACCGATAACGGCTTTAATTACATTATTTTGACGAACGAAGTTGTTGAAAACTTCAATCTTGGTGATTTTGGGACGGCCTTTATTGTCCCATTACTTGGAAAGATTAACACAGTTAAGGCCTGGGCTGTTTTTGAACAGCAAGATGATGGCTTTTTCCGTGTCCGACTACGTTCACGTAACACGGTGATTAACGAAATTGCAAAGCGCCACGGTGGCGGCGGACACAAGTTTGCCTCGGGTGCTTTTGCCAAGGATATTGATGAAGTCCATGAAATTATTCGTGAAGCCGATGAAACATTGAAGGAGCAAACAGAAGCATAATGGCTAAGTTTACTGACTACAACTTGCGCCCAGAAATTTATACGGCGTTGGATGAAATTCGTTTCACCACACCAACGAAGGTGCAAGAACGCTTGATTCCCGTTGTGATGCAAGGACGTTCCGTTGTGGGACAATCACAAACTGGATCAGGTAAGACACACACATTTTTGATTCCAATTTTCCAAAAGTTTGACCCAACTGCTCAAAAGGTGCAAGCCGTGATTACCACGCCTTCTCGTGAGTTGGCGCAACAAATCTATGCGGCAGCCAAGCAATTGGGTACAGGCTTCCCGGCTGACCAACAGCCACGCATTGGCTTGTATGTTGGTGGGACTGATAAGGTTCGCCAAATGCACCAATTGGAAAGTACACAACCACAAATTGTTATTGGAACACCAGGTCGTATCAAGGACTTGTATACGGCTGGTGGGTTGGATATCCACACAGCATCAGCTTTGGTTGTCGATGAAGCGGATATGACCATGGATTTGGGCTTCCTACCAGAAGTTGATGCAATCGCGGGTGCGATGCCTGAAGATTTGCAAATGTTGGTCTTCTCAGCTACGATTCCACAAAAGTTGCAACCATTCTTGAAGAAGTACCTAACGAACCCTGTTGTGGAAGAAATTCCAACAGAAACCGTTATCGCCCCAACGATTACTAACTTGTTAGTTGGTACGAAGGGCATGAAGAAGGATGACTTGGTTTACGAGTTATTGACAATGGGAAACCCATACATGGCTTTGGTTTTCACTAACACGAAGGAACGTGCGCGTGAGTTAACCAAGTCATTACGTAACCGTGGTTTGAAGGTTGCTGAAATCCACGGTGGTATCCAACCACGTGAACGTAAGCGTACCATGCAACAAATCCAACACCTGGACTATCAATACGTTGTGGCCACTGACTTGGCTGCGCGTGGTATTGATATCCCTGGTGTATCGTTGATTATTAATGATGGTATTCCAACGGAACTTGAATTCTTCGTGCACCGTGTTGGCCGTACTGGTCGAAATGGTATGGAAGGAACGGCTATTACGATTTACAACCCAGATGAAGAAGAACGCGTGCAAGCGGTCGAAAACATGGGTGTGACGTTTGAACCAATGACTTACTCACATGGAGAGCTTAAGCCTGGTTATGATCGTCGCCGTCGTAAGCAACGTTCGAAGTCAACTGTTAAGCTAGACCCAACGATGATTGGTTTGGTTAAAAAGAAGAAGAAGAACGTTAAGCCTGGTTACAAGCGTCAGATTAAGTCTGCGATTGCCCGTGATGCAAAGTACAAGAAGCGTGTTGAGGAACGTCAATCACTTCGTGCCGCGCGTAAGGCTAAGAAAAAGGCTAACGATAAGTAAAGAAACAGGCTCGCATGCAATTGGCAGTGTGGGCCTGTTTTTTGTGCTGGCTGGATTGATTTCGGTTGATTTTCAGGCTACGATTAAAGGAGCGAGGAATTGATATGAAATTTGTAATTGCCCCAGATTCATTTAAAGGTAGTATGACAGCTAAAGAGGCGGCTGTGGCCATCCAAGTTGGCTTGCAAAAAATTTATCCAGATGCGGACTATGAATTGGTCCCGATGGCCGATGGTGGTGAAGGCACTGTGCAGTCATTAGTTGATGCAACGGACGGTGACATCATCGCTGTTGATGTACAAAATCCGTTGGGCGAAACGGTGACAGCCTTTTATGGTGTTCTAGGTGATGGTCAAACGGCTGTGATCGAAATGTCAGCCGCTTCAGGTATTCAATTCGTGACAGAAGAAACGAAAAATCCTCTGATGACGACGACGTTTGGCACGGGCCAATTGATCAAAGATGCGTTGAATCGCGGGTTGCGTCGCTTCATCATCGGACTTGGCGGTTCTGCCACAAACGATGGCGGGGCCGGCATGGCTGAAGCGTTGGGTGTCCGGTTCCTTGATGAAAATGGGCAGCAAATCGCCCGTGGTGGCGCGCCGTTAGCACAGCTATCCAAGCTTGATATGAGTCATATTGATCCGCGCGTGGCCGAGTCTGAATTCTTATTGGCTTCAGATGTCACGAATCCACTGGTTGGTGAAACTGGTGCGTCGGCTGTCTTTGGACCACAAAAGGGTGCAACACCAGCGATGGTGGTTGAGCTCGATGCGGCGTTGACAAATTATGCCAAGGTGATTAAGACACAACTGGGTATCGACTTGGCTAATACACCGGGGGCGGGCGCTGCTGGTGGACTCGGAGCTGGTATGTTGGCGTTCACACAGGCTACGATGCAATCAGGCATTAGTTTGGTTGTTGCGGCGACTGCGTTAGGTGTCAAAGCCGCCAATGCGGATGTCGCATTCGTCGGCGAAGGTGCGATTGATTTTCAAACGCAGTACGGTAAGACGCCAATGGGTGCAGCTCAAGCGATTAAGCAAGTCTCACCAGATGCGAAGGTCATTGGATTGGCCGGATACGTTGGGGATGACATTGAGACGTTGTATGATTTGGGGATTGATGCGGTGTTCAGCATTGTGCCGGGTGCAGTTGATTTGTCGACTGCAATGAAGACTGGTGAGGCAAATCTCACACGAACGGCTGAAAACATCGCGCGATTGCTAAATACCAAATAACTTTTACAAAAACATTTCAAGCAAACAAAAACGGTTATTAGAAGTTCTTAATATGTTACAATAATGAACAAGGACATATCATTTATGGTTTGAGAGCCAATAGAAACGTTGTGGATGATGTAAACAACGCTCAACCATTTCTGATGCTACCTTCACAGCTGTTTGTGAAAACAAACCGTGCGCCAGCGTTAACGGCATTCAAAGAGGTAATGATGCAGACTATCATTGCAAGCAGAGTGGTACCGCGTGTAGGCGTCTCTGTTTTTGCAATGGGGGTCTGTTTTTATTTAGATATTTATTTAAGCGAGGATTGGAAGATGAAGCCATTATCATCAGCTGAGATCCGTGATATGTTTTTGCGTTTCTTCGAAAGCAAGGGACACAGCATTGAGCCATCTCAATCATTGATTCCAAAGGATGATCCAACATTGTTGTGGATTAACTCTGGTGTCGCAACGTTGAAGAAGTACTTCGACGGTTCAGTTGTACCTGAAAACCACCGTATTACGAACGCCCAAAAGTCAATTCGTACGAATGATATTGAGAACGTTGGTCACACGGCCCGTCACCACACGTTGTTTGAAATGATGGGAAACTTCTCAATTGGCGACTACTTTAAGCCTGAAGTTATTCCTTGGGCTTGGGAATTGTTGACGAGTCCAGAATGGTACGGTATGGACCCTGAAAAGTTGTACGTGACGGTTTACCCAAATGACACTGAGGCCAAGGAAATTTGGTTGAACGTTGTGGGGTTGCCTAAGGACCACTTGTACGAAGAGCCAGATAACTTCTGGGATATCGGTGAGGGACCTTCAGGACCAGATACGGAAATTTTCTATGATCGTGGTGAAGAATTCAACGCCGACGATGCCAAGGGAAACTACCCTGGTGGTGAAAACGAACGTTACTTGGAAATTTGGAACATCGTGTTCTCACAATACAACCACTTGCCTGGTTTGACTGACAACAAGGATTACCCTGAGTTGCCACACAAGAACATTGATACGGGTATGGGGCTCGAACGTGTTGTCTCTGTGTTCCAAAATGCCAAGACCAACTTTGAGACGGACTTGTTCTTGCCAATCATCCGTAAGACGGAAGAGATGTCAGGTCAATACAAGTACGGTGATGATCCTGAAAAGGACATCTCATTCAAGGTGATTGCTGACCACGCCCGTGCCGTAACATTTGCCATCGGTGATGGGGCTTTGCCATCAAACGAAGGTCGCGGTTACATCATTCGTCGTTTGCTTCGTCGTGCGGTTTTGCACGGTCGCAAGTTGGGAATTGATAAGGTCTTCTTGAAGGACTTGGTCCCAGTGGTTGGTGAGATTATGAAGTCTTACTACCCTGAAGTTTTGGCCAATGCGGACTACATCGCATCAGTGGTTGAAGCTGAAGAAGTTCGCTTTAACAAGACACTGGCTGACGGTTTGTCATTGTTGGACGGTGTTATTGATGAAGCAAAGGCTAACGGCGGTGTTATCGACGGTGCGGTTGCCTTTAAGATGTATGACACGTACGGCTTCCCATACGAGTTGACTGAGGAATCAGCCGCTGATGCTGGTTTGACAGTTGACCGAGCTGGCTTTGATGCCGAGATGAAGGCGCAACAAGAACGCGCCCGTGCTGCTCGTGGTAACACAGCTTCAATGGGTGTTCAAAATGCCTTGTTGACGGACTTGAAGACAGAATCAACCTACGTTGGTTGGTCAGAATTAACAGTTGATGCTGCTAAGTTGACGGACCTGATTGTTGATAATGAATTGGTTGAGTCTGCTAAGGATGGTCAAGCCGAAGTTATCTTTGACGTGACGCCATTCTACGCTGAAATGGGTGGTCAAGTGGCTGACCACGGTGTTGTCATTAATGCAGCTGGCGAAGTAGTCGCCGAAGTTGTTGATGTACAAAATGCACCTAATGGCCAACACTTGCACACATTGCAAGTTAATGCAGAAATCAAGGCCGGTGAGACGTACAAGCTTGATGTTAACCGTGCGTACCACGCAGCGGTTTCTAAGAATCACACGGCGACTCACATGCTTGACCAAGCTTTGCGTAACATTTTAGGTGAACACACAACCCAAGCCGGTTCATTGGTCACTGAAGATGGTTTGCGTTATGATTTTACTTACAACGGTGCTGTTTCGGCAGAGAAGTTGCAAGAAATTGAAGATTTGATCAACGCTAAGATTATTGAAAACTTGCCAATTTCATGGGTTGAAACGGATATCGAATCAGCTAAGAAGTTGGGGGCTGTCGCAGTCTTTACTGAAAAGTATGGTGAGAAGGTCCGTGTTGTCTCAATCGGTGACTTCAATGTTGAGTTTGACGGTGGCACACACGCTAATTCAACGGCTGAGTTGGGGATGTTCAAGATTGTCAGCGAACAAGGTACGGGTGCCGGTGTACGTCGTATCGAAGCGGTGACTGGTCAGGGCGCAATGGACTTGTTCAAGCAACACGATGCTTGGTTGAACGAAGCAATGGCCCAAGTTAAGGCACCACAATTGTCAGAAGTTAACGATAAGATTGCTGCTTTGCAGGCGCAATTGAAGGATGCCGAGCGTCAAGCGGCTTCATTGGAGCAAAAGTTGGCTAATCAAGCTGCCAATGCTGCGTTCAATGATGTACAAACGGCTGGCAACTTTACGTTTATCGCGACTGAAATGGCCGTTGAATCAATGGATGCGTTGCGTGCAACAGCCGATAACTGGAAGCAAGCAACACCATCTGATGTGTTGGTCTTGGCTGCTAACTTGGGTGAAAAGGTTAACTTGTTGGTTGCTGCTTCACCAGACGCGATTGCTAAGGGTGTTAAGGCCGGTGATTTGATCAAGGCCATTGCACCAGCTATCGGCGGTGGCGGTGGTGGTCGCCCAGACATGGCCCAAGCGGGTGGTAAGAACCCAGCGGGTATTGCAGATGCGTTTACGCAAGCAGCAGATTGGTTGTCTGCAAAGTAAACTCGCATTTTTATTGAGGGGAACCTCGGAAGGAGGCTGAAAATGACTTCATTAGATAATACAGCTGTCTTTGATTTTGGTAATAACCAAGAGCACGACGTACGTAAGACGCTTGAGATTGTGTACGCAGCGTTGGAAGAAAAGGGTTACAACCCAATCAACCAAATTGTTGGTTACTTGATTTCAAACGATCCAGCATATATTCCACGTGTAAACGATGCGCGTAATTTGATTCGCAAGTTTGAACGTGATGAAATCATTGAAGCGTTGGTTAAGGATTACTTGTCTAAGTAATTTGGTTGAGAAGTTCCGAGAGATTTAAGAGAAATTTTGGTCCAGAAAGAAGAGGTCAGATAAGATGGGACGCGTAATGGGTCTAGATGTCGGATCACGCACAGTTGGTGTGGCAGTATCTGACTTGCTCGGTTGGACAGCACAAGGTGTTGAAATCATCCGCATTAATGAAGATGAGGAAGAGTTTGGCATTGAGCGTATGAAGGAATTGGTGGCACAATTCCAACCAACGGGGTTCGTTCTTGGGTTGCCAAAGAACATGAATAACACATCCGGTCCGCGTGTCGATGCCGCACGTGCATACGGTGACTTGTTGACGGAAACATTTGGCCTGCCAATTGATTTCCAGGACGAGCGCTTGACGACGGTTGAAGCAGAACGTATGCTTGTTGAAGAAGCTGATGCGTCTCGTAAGAAGCGTAAGCAGGTTATTGATAAGTTAGCGGCGGCTTTGATTCTCCAAAATTATTTGGATCGCAAAGGACCACTTGTAAAGTAAGAGGTAAACATAATGGACGAAGAGCAAGACATTATCACATTGGTTGACGACAACGGCGATGAGCAACTTTTCGAAGTGCTATTTACGTTTAAGTCAGAAGATTTTGGTAAGTCATACATCGTCTTGTACCCAGCAGGGGCAGGCGAAGATGAAGAAGTTGAAATGTTAGCATACATTTTCGACCCTGAAGAGACGGCTGCGTCTACTGAAGGTGGTTTGACGCCAATCGAAGACGACGCAGAGTGGTCAATGGTTGAAGAGCGTTTGAACCAATTCTTGGATGAGCAAGAAGACTAATGTTTTAGTACAATTAATGACCGGTGACTCATCGGTCATTTTTTGTTAACTGGAAAGGACGTAAAAATGAATGACGCAGAATTGTTCGTCTTAACTGACGAGGACGGCAACGAACACGAATTTATTGAGTTGTTCTCTTTCGACTCAGAAGATTTTGGTAAGTCATACATCATCCTTGGCCCTGCGGATGCAGCGATGGATGGGGATGACGAAGAAGAAGTTGGTATTATGCCATTCATCTATAATAAGGATGATGAAGAAGGTATGTTGCAACCAATCGAAACTGACGCAGAATTTGATATGGTTGAAGAAGTAATGAATACGATCTTCAACGATCCGAACCTACAATAATCATGATTAAGACTGGTCCCGATGAAAAATTGGGGCCAGTCTTTTTTGGACTTTTTGATTGGTTGTGTGTCTCTATTACTGGAGGAAAAAACATGGCAAATCTAAAAGCGCATTATTATCGATTTCAGCATCTGATTTGGTTTGCAACTGGCCTAATCGGTATTGGTATTGGGCTAGTGGTTTGGTGGCAGTGTTCACAAACCGCACCAGTGCTACCACGAGATATTTCGCCAAGTGTGGCGGCTGACCAATCAACCCAAAAAGCGGTTTCAGTCACACGGGCCGTGCAGCCAACAGTCCAACCAGAAAATGTCGTGGTTGATGTGAAGGGTGCGGTGCACCGACCAGGTGTTTATAAATTTACTATGCCACCCATTATGGCGGATGCCATTGAAAAAGCGGGTGGGACATTAGCGACAGTTGACCGAACACGCTTGAATCTAGCAGCTTCCTTGACGAATGGTCAGGTGCTGTATATACCGAATGGTTCTGAAATAGTGCCAGCCTATCCGTTGCCGGGACAACCAAGCGCCACCGCGCCGTCGACAACAACAGCGACAGCCGCCACTGAAACATCACTTATAAATTTGAACACGGCGACGGTCGTTGAATTGCAAACCTTGCCAGGCGTGGGTGAAAAACGAGCTCAGGATATCGTGACCCAGCGTGAAACGATGGGTGGGTTTAAAACGGTCGATGACTTGCAAGAAGTCGCTGGGATTGGGGAGAAGACATATGCTCGTTTAGCACCCTTGGTTACGGTGTAATGCCTGGTTATTGGTTAGTTTTGTCATTGTATATTGGCGGGTTAAACACGTTAATCCGTTATCAATTTTGGTGGTCAATACCGCTGCTACTATGGTTAAGCGGCTTACTCGTGATCCGTTTTCGGTGTCGCGTTGTGATGACGATCCTCATCACGATTGGCTATGTCAGTTTTTTTATTGCACAAGATTTCAAGTTAACTGAATTAGCGCAACGTCCTACTGGTAAAGTTGAGAGTACGTTTCGTATCCACGCTGATGAACTGCAGTTTAGTGGTACAACAATTACCGGCTTTGCGGTGATGCCAAATCGTGAACGGGTGCGGTTAACTTGGTTTTGCCGCGAGGAAGCTACGTTTCGCCAGCTACAGACAACTCATGTGGGCTATGTTGTGACTGGGGTCGGCGATTACGAAGGGATACAGCCGCGCCGGAATGCGTATAATTTTGATCCGATTAGTTATTGGCGGAGTCGGGGGATTGTTCATCAGTTTGTCGTGAAGCAAGCGACCATCAAACGAGTTGATACGCCAACAGGGGCGTGGCCATTCATTAATAGCCGGATTAGGACGGGCCACAGTCGATTAGTTGCCTGGTTTGAAACGTTGCCACCGGGGCTGCGTGACTATGGTGAAACACTATTTTTAGGTTATACGCGTCGTGATTTCTATGACGATAACGTCGGTATTCAGAAGATGGGGTTGGTTCATTTGTTTAGCATTTCAGGCTTCCAAGTCGCGGGCGTCTATGTATTGTGGCGTAAGTTTGGTCGGTGGATTGGCATCACCCGTGAACGGTCGTTGTTAATTGTCCAAGTGCTGTTATTTGTGTTGCTACTATTTGCTGGCGGTGTCCAATCATTGGTGCGGGCTGTATTATTGGCGTTAACACAAGCTTGGCGAGAATTGGGCTGGCTCCGTTTGTCGGCGGTTGATGCTTGGGGCATTGCGTTATTAGGCGGCTTATTGCTTGAGCCAGGAGTGTTACATAATTTAGGTGGCCAATTATCATACTTGCTGACTTTTGGCCTCTTATGGATAACAGGCAAACCAGGCTGGTGGCAGTGCATCTTTTTATCGTTATTAATTTTACCGGTACTTTTATGGCATACGTATGCTTGGCATCCAATTAGAATTCTGGCGAATTTGATTGCAATGCCTATATTTACTTGGTTAGTTATTCCGGTGTTGTTGGTTGGCATTGGTGCAGATTGGTGTGGTTTGATTTCTGTCACGTCGTGTTGTAATGCACTAATTAACGGTATTCAGTTTGTCATCGCGCAAATGAACGATGTACCAGGTGAATTAGTGTTTGGGCAGCCGCCGATATTGCTAAGTGGTGTTGTCTTGGTTGGAACGGTTGGTTGGCTATTGGGACAAAGGCGCCAGCTCATTTGTTGGGTGTTGTTAGCCATGTACGGCGTGATGTTTTTGCTACCACGAGTAGCAACGGGTGGATTTGTGGCGTTCGCTGATGTTGGCCAAGGGGATGCAACGATTGTGCGGCTCGCATCTCGGCAAGTCATGCTGGTGGACGTTGGTGGCAAAATGAATTTACCAAAACCACCGTGGGCTGTCTCACAGAAGCATGATTTTCAGGCACGACAATTTGTGCAGTTTTTGCGAGGAAAGGGTGTCACGCGGGTGCAGCAGTTAGTCCTAACGCATAAAGACATTGATCATATTGGCAATTTGCCGTATTTCTTAGAGCAAATACCTGTTGATAAAATCTATGTGCCACTAGGTATGATGCAAACTAAGGCCTATCAGAAATTGGTCGCACCATATTGCAAGGGCGCCTCGGTGCATGAAGTGCAGGCTGGGATGCGTTTGAATCGCTGGACGTTAGTCAAACACCCGCTTGAATCCGGTACCGGCGAAAACGAAGATTCTGTGGCACTGTTGGTTGATACGGGACCGAAACGATTGATGTTGACTGGTGATTTGGATCAGGCAGGCGAGCGAAAACTGCTGGATGACCCGATGCTTGGTTGGGTGCCAATACTAAAGTTTGGTCATCACGGATCAAAAACGAGTACGGCCTCCGAATTTGTACAGCGGTTGCAACCGAGTGTTGGCATTGTCTCAGCGGGGGTGAAAAATCGATTTGGTCATCCTAATCAAGAAACGCTGGTTACGGCTCACCAAAATAACATGCAAGTGTTCAGTACTGCTGAAAGTGGTATGGTGCAGTATTGCTGGTCAGGTAAGCATGACCAGTGGCAGGCAGAAATCACATCACCTATTCAACTTCCGGGGCGACCATGATACAGTAGAAACATGAGAAAAACGAGGAGGCAGGCACCATGGCGCTTACGCTAAGAGATGTGCAACAGGATGTTGCCAAGCAAACGTTAAAGCCAATCTATCTGATTCAAGGAACAGACCAGTATCTACTTGATCAAGTTCGATCAGCGTTCGTTAGCTTGATTCCAGATGAAGATTGCACGTTGAATTTGGCCCAATTTGATATGCGCGAAACGCCACTCGGTGTGGCTGTAGATGATGCACGATCGGTCCCATTTTTTGGTGATCGACGGGTTGTTATGATTGACGACGCGTACTTCTTGACCGGTGAAAATCCCCGGACAAAGGTAGAGCATCACGTTGAAGATTTGATTGCATACGCAGAACATCCAGAGCCCCAAACAGTTTTGGTTATTTTTGCACCTTATGAAAAACTCGATAGCCGGAAGAAGGTTGTCAAATTATTGAAAGAGCAAGCAGCTTATTTAGCTTTTGGTGATTTAACCGAAAAAGATGTTCGCAGCATGATTACAGATAAACTGCGGCAAAATGGCTTTGAAATGTCTGGGCCAGCCATCCAACTACTTGTTCGGCTCACGAATATGTCATTGACCCAAATCATGTCTGAACTAGATAAATTAATGCTGTATGCCTATGATACGAAGCAAATTGATGAGCAAGCAGTGGATGCTTTAGTCACGCGTACCTTGAGCGAAAATATTTTCGACTTGATCAATGCATTGTTGAATCGTAAATTAACACGCGCGGTCGAACTGTATCACGAGTTAATCGAGGGTGGGGAAGCACCGCTTCGGTTGCACGCGGCTATTCTCGGCCAGTTCCGGTTGCTATTGCAAGTGAAATCAGCGACACAAAGTGAAGCGGGTACTGCAAAAATGCTAAAAGTTAACCCATATCGCGTTAAGTTGGCTCGCCAAACTGTTCGCCGGTTTAGTTACCCTGCCTTAGCAAAAGCGTATTTAGGTTTAGTCGGTATGGAAGAACAACTGAAGTCGACAGCCCGTGAACCAGAACTGTTGTTCGAATTATTTGTCTTGCGCTATCAAGCAGATATTGCTTAGGGATTTTACTTGCATTGCGTTAGAAAGTTTAGTATTATATTTGAAGTGCAAAAGCACACGACCTTTTACGATGTTTGACGGTTCACCGTCGTCCTACGTTGTCTAAGGCGACTATACAAAAGAAAGGTGGATATCCAACATGGCTATTTCTGCACAACGCAAGAATGAAATCATCAAGGAATTCGCACGTCACGAAGGTGATACTGGTTCAGTTGAAGTTCAAGTTGCAGTTTTGACTGCTGACATCAACGAATTGAACGCACACATGTCAGAGCACAAGCACGACTTCCACTCACAACGTGGGTTGATGAAGAAGATCGGTCACCGTCGTAACTTGTTGCGTTACTTGCGTGACAACGACGTTCAACGTTACCGTGAGTTGATCCAAAAGCTTGGATTGCGTCGTTAATTTTTACATTAACAACGTACGTTATTTTGACATTTATCATCGGAGGGAAAAGCGATGCCAATTATTGAGTCATCAATCCAACGTGCCCGCTTGAACAAGGTGCAACGCGAGCGTAACATCTCACAATTGAGTGCATACCGTACTGAAGTGAAGAAGTTCCGTAAGGCCGCTGAAGCTGGTGCAGACAACTTGCAAGAGTTGTTTGTTAACGCTTCATCAGCTATCGACCGTGCCGCTTCAAAGGGCTTGATTGCTAAGAACAAGGCTTCACGTGACAAGTCACGTTTGGCAGCTTTGTTGAACAAGTAATCAACGTTAGCTAAATAGGGATTATATCCCACATCAAATGTTATTTGTTCGCAACTAATGTTTGATAAAAAGAGCAAGTCTATTATGGACTTGCTCTTTTTTGTTATATAACTAACCGACGGCTTAATGGCTGTTATCGATCAGGTGTTCGCCATTTTTATTTTTCTTGTTGTTGGTACCGCCTTCAAACTGTGGTAAACTGGAATAAATCATACAAACGTTTGGGTTGTGCTGACCCGTGAAAGACAACGAGAATAGGAACATTATGACAACGACATTAAGTATTATGCCGTTCGGTGGCGTACGTGAAAACGGAAAGAACATGTATGCAGTTACCGTCGGTGAAGACATTTTTATTTTGGATGCAGGGTTGAAGTACCCAGAAAGCGATTTGCTTGGCGTGGATGTGGTTATTCCAGATTTTGCCTACTTGGTAGAAAACGCTGATAAGATCGCCGGTGTCTTTTTGACACACGGTCACGCAGATGCAATTGGTGCATTGCCTTACTTGTTAAATGAAGTAAAGGTGCCAGTTTTTGGGTCAGAATTAACGATTGAATTGGCTAAGCTTGCTGTTGAAGCTGAGCCAGAAGCAAAGGGGTTTGATGATTATCACGTTGTTCGTGGTAATTCAGAAGTTAGCTTTGGGGATGTAACGGTTTCATTTTTTGAGACCACACACACGATTCCAGAATCATTGGGTATCGTTATCGAAACACCAGAGGGGCAAATTGTTTACACTGGTGACTTTAAAATTGATACGACGGCATTGCCATACTACCGAACTGATTTAGCGCGTCTCGCACAAATTGGTGCCAAGGGTGTGATTGCCGTCTTGGCAGATGCTGCCGGTACAGCAAGCTATGGTTTGTCAGCACACGAATCAGAACTTGCAGAGTACGTTTTGGACTCATTCCGCGCACACAAGGACGGCCGTATTATCGTCGCCGCAGTGGCCTCAAACATTCAACGTATCCAGCAAGTTATTGATGCTGCTTACAAAGTTGGCCGTAAAATTGTTATCTCAGGTAATGATTTGGAAAAGGTGGTCCGCACGGCGCTTCGTTTGAAGAAGTTGCACTTGCCAATGCCTGAGAACGAATTATTCGTTTCTTTGAAGAATTTGAGTAAGTTAGCACCTGAAGAGACGGTTATTTTGGAAACTGGTAAGATGGGTGAGCCAATTCGTCACTTGCAACGTATGGCGCAAGGCGATGACCGTAACATCCAAATTCAAGAGGGTGACCTAGTCTTTATTACAACAACACCATCTACGGCTATGGAAGGTTACGTGGCGCGTACGCGTGATATGTTGTTCCGTGCCGGTGCTTCAGTTAAGCAAATTTCAACGGATAAGAAGTCTTCAGGTCACGCCTCAAAGGAAGATTTCCAACTGTTGCTCAACTTGTTGAAGCCACAACATGTGATTCCTATCCAAGGTGAATACCGTGTCTTGAATGCGGCTTACCATGCAGCTGAACAAGTTGGTTACGATGATGATCACGTCTGGCTGTTGGCGAAGGGTGACAACCTCCGTTGGGATGGTGAGCAAATGTTCTTGGGTGGCTCAATCCAGGTCGGCTCAACCATGATTGATGGATCCGGTGTTGGTGATATTGGCTCAATCGTGCTAAACGATCGTCGCATCTTGTCAGAAGATGGGGTCTTTATCGCTGTTGTGACAATTGACCGTAAGAAGAAAAAGATTGTCGCAACCCCTAAGATTGACTCACGTGGTTTCGTCTATGTGAAAACGTCACGCGATCTAATTCGCGAAGCCGGGGAATTGGTTGAAAAGACAGTCGCTGAAGGCATTAAGAACACGAAGGAATTCGATTGGGGTAACCTGAAGAATTCAGTACGTGATGCCTTGGGTAAGTTCCTGTTTGAACAAACTCGTCGCAAGCCAGTGATTTTACCGGTTATCATGGAAGCGAACCAAAACGGTCGTCGACGTAAGCGCTCTGCAAGCAAGACGAACAACAAGTCGACGGACAAGCCGGTAGCAGCACAAAAGCAAGCTGCCCGCAAGCCAAAGCCTAAGAAGAAAGTTCCTGGTGCACAAGGACAAGGCAATGGCGCACAACAAAAGAAACAACAAGCACCGGCTAATAATCAACAAGTGAAGCCAGCGGGGGCTACAGAGGAAGGCGCTAAGAAAAAGAAGCGTCGGCCACGTCGTCGTAAGCCAAAGGCAACGCAAGGTGAACAACCAGCAAGTGCTGAATAAAAAAAGAAGCGTCGGTTCTTAGGAATCGGCGCTTCTTCAATCTAGAAAGGTGAGGGCATGACACCAGAGGAAGAAGAACGATTTGCTAGCTTAGTGGCAAAAGGGCAAGCGTCTTTTGACGAGCATTCATACGGCCCAGCTTTAGATGCCTTGGATGAAGCTTACGATCTCAAACAAACACCAGCAATCAACCAGTTGCTGACGCGCGTACTATTGGCAGATGGTCAATATAAAACTGCACAGTTGTTTGCTGACGAATTTATTGACAGTTACCTAGCGACTGCCGAAACAGCGCAATTATACGTGACGGTTGCCTTGCATAATCAACAATTTTTGACGGCCCGTGAATTTATTATGTGGTTACCGGAGACCCAACGCGCCGACTTGATGGCCCAAGTTGTGACGGCAGAAATGACAACGCGTCAAACGCAACAGGCAACGATCACAACAATTGCGCGCCATTTTTATCATTTGAGCGACGGAGATGCAATCAGTCAACGGGAACGGTTGATCGCGGCCGACAAGTTACCGCTCGATGAATATCTAGTTGGTGCACGTTTCGTCTTACTGGACCCATTCTTAACGGCAATTTCACGTGTGTCAGTCTTGGACCGGTTACGTCGGTTACGAGTGACACAATCAGTTGATATGGTGTGGCTTGACGGAGACACACTGACGGTTGTACCAGCCCAACTAGAATCCATTGAAAATATGGTTCGGTATCAAGATATAGTGACTGAATTACAATCATATGAACAAACGGTTGGACCTGCCATGGTTCACGGCTTGGTAGAACAAGTTCGATTAATGCTGATGATTGCTTACCCAGTATTGGAAAAGGTTGCAATTGAACCTAAAAGTTGGGTTGCCGGCTTAATCGCTGAGTCGCTGGGTAACACGATGCCGCAAGAAGCAGTGGAACAGCGCGAATGGCGCGCAAAACTACAGGCTGAAATGTTAGCTTTAATGGCGTAAAATCGGCTTTTTAAAATCAGTTTGCAAAAAAAGATAAAAATTATTTACAATTAACACGAAGTTATATATAATAATTCCAGTCTCATAAAGAGAAATTACTAAAGATTTTCGCACCAAGTTGTTTTAGTTCTTTTAAGAATGTAGTATAATAATACGTAAGCAATAAGGGTTAGCCCAATAAAGGACTAACATGCGAATATTAGGAGGACAAGCTTTTGGCTAAGGAAAATTTCGAGCGCACTAAGCCTCACGTTAACATTGGAACTATCGGTCACGTCGACCACGGTAAGACTACTTTGACTGCCGCTATCTCAAAGGTATTGGCTGATAAGGGTCTGGCTGAGCTACAAGACTTTGCTGCTATCGACGCTGCTCCTGAAGAGCGTGAGCGTGGTATCACGATCAACACTGCTCACATCGAGTACGAGACGGAAGCTCGTCACTACGCCCACATCGACGCCCCTGGTCACGCGGACTACGTTAAGAACATGATCACTGGTGCTGCCCAAATGGACGGTGCTATCTTGGTTGTTGCTTCAACTGACGGTCCTATGCCACAAACTCGTGAGCACATCTTGTTGGCTCGCCAAGTTGGTGTTGACTACTTGGTTGTATTCTTGAACAAGGTTGACTTGGTTGACGACGAAGAGTTGATCGACTTGGTTGAAATGGAAGTTCGTGAATTGTTGTCAGAATACGATTTCCCTGGGGATGACATTCCAGTTATCCGCGGTTCAGCCTTGAAGGCTTTGGAAGGTGACGCAGAACAAGTTAAGGTTATCGAAGAGTTGATGGACACTGTTGACTCATACATTCCTACTCCAGAGCGTGACACTGACAAGCCATTCTTGATGCCAGTCGAAGACGTATTTACGATCACTGGTCGTGGTACTGTTGCTTCAGGTCGTATCGACCGTGGAACTGTTAACTTGAACGACGAAGTTGAAATCGTTGGTTTGAAGGAAGAAGTTCGCAAGACTGTTGTTACTGGAATCGAAATGTTCCGTAAGTCAATGCAACAAGGTCAAGCTGGTGATAACATCGGTGCATTGTTGCGTGGTGTTGATCGTAAGGAAATCGAGCGTGGTCAAGTTTTGGCTAAGCCTGGTTCAATCCAAACGCACACTAAGTTCTTGGCCGAAGTTTATGTTTTGACTAAGGAAGAAGGAGGCCGTCACACGCCATTCTTCACTAACTACCGTCCACAATTCTACTTCCACACGACTGACGTTACTGGTGTTGTTGAATTGCCAGAAGGCGTAGAAATGGTTATGCCTGGTGATAACGTAACATTCGATATCGAATTGATCGCACCAGTTGCCATCGAAAAGGGATTGAAGTTTACGGTTCGTGAAGGTGGACGTACTGTCGGTGCCGGAACTGTTTCAGAAATCAAGGACTAATTTTACGTTTAACGTAGAATTTTCCAATGTAGCTTAGGCTGCGCTTTTAAAAGAGAGTTATTACATCTTATGGTGTAATAACTCTCTTTTTTTCTTATTTCTCCGGTTAGCAAATGTCACGAGATGTGGTAAAGTGAACTATACAAATTTTACAAATAGAGGGAATTTACATCATGCAAATTTATTTGGCCGCACCATTCTTTAGTGACGAACAAGTTGATCGTGTTGCACGTATTGAGGCAGCATTAGAAGCGAACCCAACGGTTACTGACTTCTACTCACCACGTCACCACCAAAAGACGGATAACCCTGAATACACGCCAGCCTGGGCGGCTGAAGTGTTCCGTCGTGATGTGACACAAGTGCTTGATGCAGACGCCTTGGTGGTTGTCGCTGATTTCCGTGATGATGATGCTGACTCAGGGACTGCTTTTGAAGCTGGTATGGCCTGGGCCTTAAAGAAGCCAATCATTATGGTTGAAGAGACTGATTACAAGACAAACTTGATGTTAACGGAATCTTTGACAGCCTTTGTGAACAAGGCAGAAGATTTGGCAACGTATGATTTCAAGAACTATCCTGAATCAAAGTTTGAAGGACAATTGTTCTAGTAAATTACTGGTTTTCAGTCGATTTTCGGCCTAGAATTATTGCCAAAATAGGCACTTTCCGGTAAACTTATAAAGTATGTAAAGATAATATATGTAACTGACTATTAGTTGGTTACTAGTGGAGGAATAAACATGGCTAACGCAGTTTTCACTAAGGGTGAAGGCAACAAGGGAACGATCAAGTTCGAAGTTCCTGTTGACGTATACGAAAAGGGTATCGACGCCGCATTTAACGACGTTAAGAAGCAAATTACGGTTCCTGGTTTCCGTAAGGGTAAGATGCCTAAGCAAGTCTTTATTCAAATGTACGGTGAAGAGTCATTGTACCAAGACGCTTTGAACATCGTTTTGCCAGATGTTTACGCTGATGCAGTTGCAGAAGCAGGTGTTACGACTGTTGGTCAACCAAAGATCGACGCAGAGTCAATGAACAAGGATGAAGCTTGGGTTTTGACTGCTGAAGTTGAATTGGCTCCAGAAATTGAATTGGGCGACTACAAGGGTGTTAAGGTTCCTGCATCAGACGTTACTGTTTCTGATGAAGAATTGGATGCCGAAATCGCTCGTTTGCAAGAAGGTCAAGCAGAATTGGTTTTGGTTGACGCTCCTGCAAAGAACGGTGACACGGTTGTTATCGACTTCGTTGGTTCAGTTGACGGTGTTGAGTTCGACGGTGGTAAGGGTGACAACTACTCACTTGAATTGGGTTCAAACTCATTCATCCCTGGCTTCGAAGACCAATTGGTTGGTGCCAAGGCCGATGACGTTGTTAACGTAAATGTAACGTTCCCAGAAGAATACCAAGCTGCTGACTTGGCCGGTAAGGACGCTTTGTTCGTTGTTACTGTGCACGAAGTTAAGGCTAAGGAAGTTCCTGCATTGGACGACGAATTTGCAAAGGACATCGACGAAGAAGTTGATACTTTGGCAGAATTGAAGGACAAGGTTAAGGCACGTTTGACGACTGAAAAGGAAGACGCTGCTAAGGATGCCAAGGAAGACGCTGCTATCTCAGCCGTTGTTGACAACGCATCAGTTGCTGGTGGAGAAATTCCTGATTCAATGATTCACGAAGACGTTCACCGTCAAATGAACCAATTCTTTGCTTCAATGCAACAACAAGGTATCTCACCAGAGTTGTACTACCAAATCACTGGTTCATCAGAAGATGATTTGCACAAGCAATACGAAGAAGGTGCTGAGCGTCGCGTAAAGACGAACTTGGTATTGGAAGCTATTGTTAAGGCAGAAAACATCAAGCCTACGGACGAAGACGTTGCTGCTGAAGTAAAGTCATTGGCCGACCAATACGGTATGGACGAAGCTGCTGTTCGCGGTGCTTTGTCAGACGACATGTTGTCACACGACATTGCTATCAAGCAAGTTGTTGACATGATCGTTGAAAACGCTGTTGAAGCTTAATTCTAAACAACGTTAATTAAGAGGTTAGACTTTTTCGAGTCTAACCTCTTTTTGCAGTGTTACACTATATAAGTCCTAAGAATATCGTATAAAAAAACACAAAATCTCTGGTACAATAGTAGGTAACTTACGTTTCGACTAACGTTAAAAACTTACAGGAGGTTGAACAGTGTTTAATACAACCGATAATTCAAACGGCATTGCCTACTGTTCATTCTGTGGTAAGGCTTCAACAGAAGTGAAGAAGCTTATCGCAGGGCCTGGCGTATACATTTGTAATGAATGTGTGGCTTTGGCACAAGATATTATTAATGAAGATTTGCAACAAGATGCATTGGAGCGCACATTGACTTTGAAAACACCACAAGAGATTGTCGATAACTTGAATTCATATGTTATCGGACAAGACGAAGCTAAGCGTACTCTTGCAGTTGCCGTCTACAACCACTACAAGCGCGTTAACGCTATGTTGACGGGTGATACTGGGGCTGAAGGTGTTGAGCTGCAAAAGTCTAACATCGCCATGATCGGACCTACTGGGTCAGGTAAGACGTATATTGCACAATCAATGGCTAAGCTTTTGAACGTGCCATTCGCAATTGCGGATGCAACGACTTTGACAGAAGCTGGATACGTTGGTGAAGACGTTGAAAACATTCTGTTGAAGTTGATCCAAGCCGCTGACTATGATGTCGAGCGCGCGGAAACTGGTATTATTTACATCGACGAAATTGACAAGATTGCCAAGAAGGCCGAAAACGTTTCGATTACACGTGACGTTTCTGGTGAAGGTGTGCAACAAGCACTTTTGAAGATGTTAGAGGGTACCATTGCTAACGTTCCACCTCAAGGCGGTCGTAAGCACCCTAACCAAGAGTTCATTCAAATCGACACAACGAACATTTTGTTCATCGTTGGTGG
The DNA here is from genome assembly GCF_045799135.1 of Weissella sp. MSCH1. NCBI lineage: Bacteria > Bacillati > Bacillota > Bacilli > Lactobacillales > Lactobacillaceae > Weissella > Weissella sp. MSCH1. The sequence goes on from NZ_JBJMBA010000027.1 coordinate 23,557, forward strand.
TGCCTTCGCGGGTATCGAGCAAATGGTTAAGGAACGTGTCGGCGCTAAGGTAATTGGTTTCGGTACGGACTCTAAGACAGTACAATTTAAGAATACTGACAAGTCAATCATGCAACAGGTTGTACCTGAAGATTTGATGAGCTTTGGATTGATTCCAGAATTCATTGGTCGTTTGCCAATTTTGACTGCTTTGGAAGAATTGACAGAAGATGATTTGGTTCGTATTTTGACGGAACCTAAGAACGCTTTGGTTAAGCAATACCAGGCTTTGTTGGCACTTGAAGGAGTTGCGTTGACGTTTACTCCTGAAGCCTTGAAGGCCATGGCACACTTGGCGATTGAGCGTGAGACGGGTGCCCGTGGTTTGCGTTCAATTATTGAGGAGACGATGCGCGACGTAATGTTCGATGTACCATCACGTGATGACGTTAACGGCGTTATTATTACTGAAGGTGCTGTATTACGTAACGAGCAACCAGAGATGGTTACAGAACAAAACTAACGGAGGATTTATCATGGAAGTACACAATGTCGAAATGGTAATGTCCGCTGTACGTGCCAGCCAATACCCAACTGATGGTTTACCTGAGGTAGCATTCGTGGGTCGTTCAAACGTTGGTAAGTCATCGTTGACAAACGTTTTGATTAACCGCAAGTCATTTGCCCGCACCTCATCACAACCCGGTAAGACGCAAACATTGAACTTCTACAAGGTGGAAGATCAAATCTTTTTCGTCGACGTGCCTGGGTACGGGTATGCTAAGGTTTCTAAGAAGGCCCGTGAAGAGTTTGCGGTCATGATTGGTGAATACTTGCGTACCCGCGAGCCATTGAAGGGTATCGTACAACTAGTAGATGCACGTCACATGCCTTCTAAGGAAGACATCGAGATGTACAACTGGTTGACGTCTGATGACATCGGCCTACCAGTTTTGGTTGTTGCCACAAAGGCTGACAAGATTTCACGTGGTAAGTGGAATAAGGCTGAGGCAGATATCAAGCGTGGCTTGCAATTTAACCCTGACGTTTCTGACTTTGAGATTTTCTCATCAGAAACCAAGTACGGTAAGGATAACGTCTGGGACTGGCTAGAAGCTCGTATGCTTGATGGTACGGATTTTGATCCAGAAGAATTTGAAGATTAAAAATCAAGCACGCATGCAAATTGCGTGCTTTTTTCGTGCGGGTGAACAATCGTGTATATCCATGCTCGTCGCAACGCGACGACCGCTCAACTATCTAAAAGTTAACCGTTTCACCTAATGTTCAAACAGTAAATTTGTGCCGACATGGTGTAAAATTATATTTAGGGAGAAGAGAATCGCTAAGCAGAAAGAAAGTAGGCGACTCGATATGCAAGTGAAACACAATGATATGATTGTCGAGGCATGGCAAATCTCAGACGATACGGCACCTGCTGTTTGGGTGCAGGACGCATTGCAAAAGGGTATTGTGACTTGGCAATCAAAGGCAGATAACCAGTTGCGATTGCATGAGCCTGATAGTATTGGTAATTGTGGTGATTACCTAATCAAAAACGGCCCAGCATTCAAAATTGTGAAGGCACCTGAATTTACTTCGGATTACCAAACACTAGGATAATTAGCAAGTCAATGAAAAACGCTGAAACATCAGCGTTTTTTTGCTATACTGGAAATTATGAAATAAGAACGACATCCGTGAAAGGAAGGCAAAACCATGGCAGAAAAGATGCGCTTTAAAGGCGAAATCCTTGGTAAGCCAATTACCATTACGTCAAATGAGACCCAAGCCCACATGAAGGCTGTGTTCGACTTGGCAAATCAACAATTGAACGAAATGCGCGAGCTAGCCCCACGCTTAACTGACGATCAATTACTAACGTTGTTGGCCATTAATGCACTATCAGATCAATTGAAGATGCAGGCTGAGAAGGACGCTAATAAGTAATGAATTTGCTATCAGTTATCATTCTGGTGTTACTAGTTGCTGCGATGACGCGAGGTTATACGCTCGGGTTTACACGTAGTTTAGTCTCGCTTGGGGGTCGGTTTATCGTCTACGCAGTTGCCATTCTTTTGTCGCATCGCTTCGGTGCATGGATTCATGCGACGTTTTTGACAACAATCCAAGCACGATGGGCCGCAAACGGTGTCCCAACTGTGCTAGCTGATAAAGCAAATGAATTTCTGGCATCAGGATTAGCGTTTGGAATCTTGATGTTTGGCGGGTCGCTGGTCCTGCGGTCGATTGAACGCAGTCTGCGTTTTATTAATAAGGTTCCTGTTTTAGGTAAACTAAATCGCTTGGCTGGCCTGCTTGTATACGGCCTTTTAGTCTACATTGAAATCTTCTTTGTTTTACAATTAACACAGACATTAGAAATCCCTTGGTATCACGACGCGATGATTCAGTCACCCGTCGCCCAGTGGATGTTAAATCAAACACCTTACTTCTCAGACGCCATCTATCAATGGTGGATTCTCCAGTAGGGCAGAAATAGAGATATTAGAGGTTCAGACAGATGAATAAGAAAGTCTTGGCAACCCTTGAGTATGATGCGGTAAAGGCCCAATTGCGGCCATACCTCTCAACGGCTGCCGGTGAAAACGAGTTGCGCAACTTGTTGCCAACTGCTGATGCCAATGAAATGCAAGCTTGGTTGGCGGAAACGTCTGACGCAGCTAAGGTATTACGTTGGCAAGGGGGGATTAATATTCCTAAGTTGGCTGATGTTAAGCCACACATGCAACGTTTACGTATCGATGCAGCGCTAAGTGGTACAGAATTGGCCCAGGTTGGTCGGGTGCTATTTACAACCGGTCAAATGCGTATGTTCTTTGAAAACTTAATCGAAGACCGTGGTGAGCCATTGGCTGCATTGCGACCATACTACTCACGTTTGGTTGTGATGCAGGATTTGACGCGTCGTGTGAATACGGCAATTGATGGTGATGGTCGTGTCACTGATGAGGCGTCACCTGAACTTCACCGAGTTCGCCAAGCAATCACCTCGACTGAAAATGCAATTCGTCAGAAAATGCAAGATTACACGCGTGGTAAGTCGGCGCAGTATCTGTCGGATCCAATTGTGACGATTCGCAGTGATCGCTATGTTATTCCAGTTAAGGCGGAATACCGTAGTCGTTTTGGTGGTGTTGTGCACGATCAATCGCAAACTGGTCAGACGTTATATATCGAACCAGCCGACGTGGTTGATATGAACAACCGTTTGCGTGAGCACTATATCAAGGAGCGTCACGAAGAAGAACGCGTTTTGGCAGAATTGTCAGATATGTTGCGTCCAGAAGCAGAAAACATTCAAAAGAATGCAGAAGTGTTGGGCCACTTGGATTTTGTGAACGCGAAGGCACGTTATGCTGCGGCAACTAAGGCCCAGGAGCCAGAGTACAGTCCAGAAAATCACGTGCGTTTGCTCCAAGCGCGTCACCCATTGTTGGACCCACAAAAGGCAGTTGCCAACGATATTATTATTGGTGAAGACTACAAGGCAATTATTGTCACTGGACCAAACACCGGTGGTAAGACGATTACCTTGAAGACGCTTGGTTTGTTGCAATTAATGGCCCAATCAGGTTTGTTTATCCCAACAGCTGAGTATTCAACGGTTGGCTTGTTTAAGGAAGTCTTTGCGGATATTGGTGATGAGCAGTCAATTGAACAATCATTGTCAACATTCTCATCACACATGGTCAATATTGTTGATATTTTGAAGCAAATTGACGCGGATTCTTTGGTGCTATTTGACGAATTGGGTGCTGGAACAGACCCTCAAGAAGGGGCCGCTTTGGCGATGTCTATTCTGGATGCGGTTGGTGCCAAGGGTTCATACACTGTGGCAACGACGCACTACCCAGAGCTAAAGGTCTACGGGTACAACCGTGTTGACACAATCAATGCATCGATGGAGTTTGACGTTGACACTTTGCGTCCAACGTACAAGTTCTTGCTTGGCATTCCAGGCCGTTCAAACGCGTTGGAAATCTCAAAGCGTTTGGGCTTGGATCAATCGATTATTGATGCTGCGGCTTCATTGACGTCAGAAGATTCGCAAGAGTTGAATGACATGATTGCTGATTTGGTTGAACGTCGTAATGCCGTTTTGGCGCAACAAGTTCAGTTGGCCCAACAAGTTATCGAAAATCGTCAAATGAAGAACGATTACGAGCAAAAGCTTGAAAAGATGGAAACTGAGAAGGCCCGTACACTGGAGGAAGCCAAGAAGGAAGCCAACCACATCGTGGCAGATTCACGTAAGAAGGCAGATAAGATTATCGCTGATTTGCGTAAGATGCAGTTAGATGGGGTGGCCGTTAAGGAAAACAAGTTGATGGATGCTAAGGGTGCCTTGAATGCGATGCGTCAAGAACCATCTGCGGAAAACAACCGCGTTTTGCGGAAGGCTAAGCAAGCTAAGAGTCAAGATATTGCCGCTGGCGACACTGTCTTGGTTCGTGAGTACGGTCAACAAGGTACTGTTAAGCGTAAGCTAAAGGACGGTAAGTTCGAAGTCCAAATGGGTATTTTGAAGATGGTGCTGGCTGAAGATGAAATTGAGAAGCAAGCAGCTGCACAAACGGCGAAGTCGGAGCAAAAGGCTGCCGCTAAGCCACGCGTTAGCACGAATAAGGCGGTTAACCGCGCAAACGCATCAGCAACGCTTGATTTGCGTGGCCAACGTTATGAAGCAGCCATGGGTGAGCTTGATCAGTTCATCGATCGTGCCTTGCTGAATAACTTACCTTCTGTTGAAATTATCCACGGTAAGGGAACAGGCGCTATTCGCCAAGGTGTGCAAGAATACTTGCGTTCACACCGTGCGGTTAAGGACTTTAGCTTTACTGGTCCGGACCAAGGGGCAACGTACGCCGAACTAGGTTAATCAAAATGAAGAAAGACTGATTCTGTGTCAAGAATCAGTCTTTTTCTATTCTTCACAAACTCTTCCAAGCTTGGTACCGGCATTTATATGGCTGAATCAGTATAATAAACGGTAAACAGGGAATATGAAAGGAAGAAATGAACATGACAACAGCAACTGCGACACAATCTGAACTATTGGAAAAATACTTGCGTGATTCACACGTCTTGAATTTGGCAACTTGTGTGAATAATCGCCCATCTAACCGTGATGTCTTTTATCTGATGCCAGATGAATTTACAAACTATATCTATATCACAACGCCACGTAATTCAAACAAAATGGCTGAAATTGAAGCGAACCCGCACGTATCATTCACGACGGTGCCAACCGATGATGATAACGGAGTCGTGACGTCAAATAAGGCGCAAATTCATTTAACGGACAAGGCCATTGATGATGTTTTACCATTGTTGGATAATCAAATTCCAGAATGGACCGAAGTCGTTGGTGGCGCAAAGGAAACCTTTGTTGTTTTGAAGTTAGAATTTGAATCAGTAAAGTTCTTTGGTAACCAAGGTATCAACTCTGTCTTGATTGATGATCAAGGTGTGGTTACGGAGGAAATTTAAGAGATAAGGCGGTAGTCGGTGACGATTGCGGCCTTTTTTGTATCATCTGAAGGGGGCGATGACGATGATACGCGCGTATATGTTATTGTTTTTGACCGTTTGCTTGGCGTTTTTAGTCGGTGATGATGTCCAGGCCGTGACGGTCATGTCGAACACTGAAATTTTACGGCAAACGGAGCCGATTACGGCCTATACATTGGCTGGCCGGGCAACGACTATCAATTTGCCGACGACCTTGATGCTACCCAGTTACCGGGTGAGTTATCAAGAACTCAATGCGTTATTAGCAGCATATGGCTTAACAGGGAGTGTGGGGTATCAAATTACCGGGTTAGGGAAACCACAGTTGCTCACAGTGCATCAAACGCATGCAACTTTGAAACAAGCGCACCAAACGACGAAACAGGTCGATGGGCGGAATCAGGTTGGTTATGCAGGTGAATTGACCATTAAGAATGTCATTTATCATGACGTGAAGCTACGTGGAACAACGAAAATTAAGTTATTTATGCCACGTCAAAAACTCGCAGTCTTTCAGTTAGATGCCGGGTTAGGCAAATTTACAACTAGTAATCCACGCGTGCAAGTTACGGCGTTACCAGGCGAGCAAGTGCCTGAGGCCACGTTTGAACAACCTCATCGGCCGGGCTATCGGTTTGATGGCTGGCGCTTGCATATTGGTCACCATTGGCAGAAGGTCCAACATTTAGTGGCGCGACACTGTCCAAATCATCATGTTATCCATGCGTACGCGTGCTGGCGTGAGCGGTAATGGGGATGTGTGCTAAGATGGAGACAACTGGAGGTGGTTGGTCATGGGATATTTGTTGATGTTGGCTGGCATGGTTTTGGGTGTGCTCATCTTGGCAGTTGGGCTGATTAGTTTGGTACTTGGTTTGTTGATGGGGGATGGCGCCATAATGGGCTTTGCTTTGAAATCGATTGGGGTCGGTATTCTGATGCTCGGTGGGTCAGTTTGGTGGGCTGGCCGGCCCACTGGTGAGGCAGTACCACAGGAGACACCGGTTCACGCGACAGTCGAGGGTGGGCCAACCCGTAATGGTGGCACGGATGACTTGTTGCCAATTATTGGTGGCGAGATTATTGCACATGAGAATGATGATGACAATCAGGCACTGTTAGATGACATTGAACCGCTAATTGCGGCAGAAATTATGGCTGGCGATGACGAAGGTAACGTGGGCGATTATGATTAATGTCATGAGTCGACTGTCGACAATTTCGGATTTTAGCGTTATACTAACTTTAAATTAGAAAATAATGAGGAGGCTGTTAATATGGCAGTACAAGATATTACAGACGCAAACTTTGCAGATGCAACCGATACCGGTGTAACATTGACCGATTTCTGGGCAACTTGGTGTGGCCCATGTCGTATGCAGTCGCCAGTCGTTGAGACGGTGGCCGAAACAATGCCTGAAGTAACATTCAACAAGATGGACGTGGATCAAAACCCAGCAACCGCACAAGAGTTCGGTATCATGGCAATTCCAACGTTGCTTGTTAAGAAAGATGGCGAAGTGGTTGAACGTTTGACTGGTTTCACACCAGCACACCAACTAGAAGCTATTTTGGCTAAGTACACAGCCTAACTTGACTAAGAACCAGCAAATTAATGCTGGTTCTTTTTTCATTCTGTGTTATGGTTATTAGGTTATACTTAAACACTAAAAAAAGCTTTCTGCTGATGTAGAGGGCTTTTTAGCTTGTCCGTCGATGTAAAAGTCCCAGTCCAGAAACACTGAATACCTTTACAAATCGCTAAATATTGTTCAAACTGTATTATCAAAACCCGATAAGACTGGTATTATAGTACAGGCTGAGACTTGAATGCACAGTTTTGCACATGCAAACTGTCGTAAATAGGGCGCTGATGTTGCGCCAATAGACGTGTGTCTTAACACGCGATACATATAAATGGAGGTAGAACTAATGGCAATCATTAATGCCAATCAATTGAATCAAATTCGTATCAACCCTGATATGTATGGTGGTTCAAAGAGTACACCAACCCATGCCTTGCAGGAAGCCGTTGATAACGGAATCGATCAAATTTTAATTAAAAAAGCGGACCACTTGTGGATTACTTTTCACGAGGATGGTTCATATTCCGTTTTTGATAACGGTGAAGGAATGCCTGTTGAAGTTGCTGAGACGGCAAATGGCGATAAAATGCCAACCAACCGTATGGCATGGACGGTGCCAAATACATCAGGGCACTATACACAACAAGCCACGACCTCAATCGGAAAAAACGGTATCGGAACCAAGTTTGTGACGGCGACGTCAACGAAGACGGTCGGTACGATTTTGAAAGACGGTAAGTGGTATCAAGATATCTACACGTTGGATCCAGAAGTGGCGCCGGCATTTAAAGATAAGAGTGATAAAGCCGCTAAGTTGTTGAGCCGATCACCATTGATCTACGAGACTAAGTTGAATCGTAATCACCAATTGCCAAGCAAGACGTTGACGCAAAAGTTATACATTCATGGTCAAAGTCATGGCACGGAATTACGTTTCTGGCCAGACCCAGATATCTATGATTCAGTGGCCATCGATTGGACGGCCTTTAAGGACCGCTTGCACCAACAAGCCTTCTTAAACCCTGAAGCATCATTTACATTGATTAATGAAGCTACTGGCGAAGAAGTGTCATATCATGAACCAGAAGGATTGAAGGCGTATGTCGAGTATGTCTTTGAATCATCGAAGGAAGACAATGAAAAGCTAATTACAGGCATTCATGGTTTCTCTGGTCGGATTGAGACAAACGAGGGTGAGTGGATTGGTGCGGACGTTGCGTTTGCTTGGACAGACGGGGCAACACCACGCCAACGGTCATTCGTTAACTCAGTGGCTACGCCTGATGGTGGTACCCACGTTTCTGGTTTCAATGCTGGTGTGCGCCGCATGATGAACAATTATGCTGACAAACTTGGCTTGACGAAGGACTCGATTGATTCCCGTGATTTGCAACCTGGTTTGGTGGCGATTATTTCAGCGAACCACACGAAGCCACAATATACCGGACAAACCAAGGATAAGCTCTCAAACGTTGACGCTAAGACGGCAATTGATAAGATTACCTACGAGCAAGGTCAATTTGAGTGGGATAAGTACATCACTGATGTTGAAGCAGTTATTAAGCAAGCGTTAGAGCGGGCTGCTTTGCGTCGCAAGATTGATGACTTGTCAAAAATTAAGTTAGATTCAAAGGACATGAAGGCCAAGGTCTCAAAGAAGTTGAAGCCAGCCAAGAAGTTGCGTGGTGCTCGCGGTGTTGAACAAGCTGAATTGTTCATTACCGAGGGTGACTCAGCCTCTGGTTCTTTGACGCGTACCCGAATTAACGGTGAAGGTGGTATGTATCAAGCCATTTTCCCAATTCGTGGAAAGATTATTAACGCGTTGACGTCAACATCAGATAAGGTTTTTGCGAATACTGAAGTCTCAACGATTTTCAGTGCGATTGGCGCGGGAATCGGTGATAAGTATGACGAATCAAAGTTGAACTACGACAAGATCATCATCGCATCCGACTCTGACTCCGATGGTGACAATATTTTTGCGTTGTTGATTACGCTTTTCTCAAAGTACACGCCGCAATTATTGGAAAATGGACACGTCTATCGTGCCCAAGCCCCATTGTTTATTAATTACGATGAAAAGGGCAACACAGATTACATCTACACGGAACGTGATCAACAGGTTTACTTGGAAACGCACGACCCTAAGTTGGTTGAACGTGCCAAGGGACTTGGTGAAGTTGGTGACCCAATGACGCGTGAAACCTTGATTACACCAGGAACTCGTCATTTAACGCAATACACGACAAATGATATTGAAGCCTCAACGGAACTAGTTGATTTGTTGATGGGTAAGGAAGTGGCACCACGTCGTGCGTTCCTAATGGAAAACGCTGAATTTGCACATATTGAGGAATAAGAAATAATGGCGACAAAAAATAAAATCAAGATTGATTTGAAGCACGACAAGCCAGTTGTTGAAGACCTCGATCAATCAATGAAGCAAGCATTTACAAATTACGGGATTGCCGTTGCTTCTGATCGTTCAGTGCCAAATGTGCTGGATGGTTTGAAGCCGGTGCAACGTCGTATTTTGTACGCCATGACAATGGCAAAGTTGTCTCCAACCGCAAAGTTTAAGAAGTCACAGACGGTGGTTGGGGATGTGATGGGAAACTGGCACCCCCATGGTGATAATTACGGGTCAGTTGATTACTTGACGCAAAATTTCGTCTTCCCATTAGCACCAATCGAAGGACACGGTTCATTTACCGACATTTCTGGTAACCCAGCCGCTGCGGCCCGTTACACAGAGGTACGATTGTCACGTTTCGGTCAGTTGATGGTGAATGACCTATCTGAAAAGTTGGTCCCATACGAAGATAATTATGACAATACAAAGCGGATGCCACGGGTATTTCCGGCTAAGTTGCCATATTTGTTGATTAACGGGGTTAAGACAGGTATCGCGGTCGGTTTTACGAGTTCGATTGCACCGCACAACCCAGTTGATGCGACACGTTTGTTGAAGCAATACATCAAGACGCCAAAGATGACGCTTGATAAGGCGATTAGCATTCTGCAAGGTCCTGATTTGCCAACGGGTGGAACCTTGTACGGCGATGTTCGTGCATACTACAAGACTGGTGTGGGGAAGTTCCAAAATGCCGGGACAATTATTGATTCTGACGAAGATAAGAACACATTGATTATCACCGAAGTACCATACCGTATGGGTGGATCAATTAATTCTTACCTCGATAAGGTGAAGGATTTGATTGCCGATGGTAAGTTGAAGCCAATTCGGTCAATTGATGACTTCACGACGGATGAGGATATTGCTAACAACAAGGTCCGAATCGAAGTCACGTTGCAGAACAACTATGACCACGAACAAGCCAAGACGTTGCTGTTCCAAAAGACGGATTTGCGTCAAACGTACTCACTTGAATGGATGGCCTTGGATGGTTTGACACCCAAGCGCTACACACTGATGCAATACTTGCAGACAGTGGCAAACTTCCAACACACGTTGGTCGTGCGTGAGTACAAGGCAGATTTGGAAAAGGCGTCTGCACGCCTTGAAATTGTCGACGGTCTGATCCAAGTTCCTGACTTGATTCAAGCGATTGTGCATGCTGCCCAGAATACGGATGGCAAGGCGGACTTGATGCAAGTCTTGCAAGGCTTAAAGACAATTCCGGCACAAATGGCATCATTCAGCTTCACGGAACGTCAAGCTGATGCGATTGCGTCAATGCGTGTCTACCAATTGAACCGTGTGGATGCGCAAGCGTTGGTTGCTGAGAAGGCTGACCTGGAAGAACGTATTGCGATGGCAAAGCGTTATATCGAGGAACCAGATTTGCGTGTGCAATTGTTGTCTGAACGTTTGGATGAACAAATCAAGGCCTTGAGGAAGGACGGCTTTGGGTCACGACGTACCACGTTGGGTGATGAATCTGAGTTGAAGGCTAAGGTAGCGAAGACAGTCATTATTAACCCTGTGACGATTACGATTGATCGTTACGGTTACATCAAGATGACCGATAAGCGCGAAGTTGAAACGGACGATGAAATCCAATTTGTACTGCAAACAACGGACGATGATTGGTTGGAAATGTTTACAGCTGATGGACGCATGTTGCAAGTTGGGCTATCTAGCTTGAAGAAGTACAAGGCGCGCGATAATAATCGCGGAGATGCAGCGATGGCTGTGTTCGCCGATAACGGTTACACTGGTGATGACCGTGTGGTTCTTTGGACGACGCGTAAGCACCTTGATGAAGCTGGTACGGAAATTGTTATGGTTTCTAAGCGTGGTTTGGCGAAGCGCTTTGCAACGGCTGAATCTAAGCTAACAACCAAGACATTGCGTAAGACGGTGGAAGCTTATCCGGTGAAGGATGGCAGTGATGAATTGCTATTCGTACAACTGGTCAGCCAAACTGAAATTAAGAGCTTTGATATTATCGCCATTCGTGGTGAAGAATATAAGCGTATTAAGCTATCAGCCGTTAAGCTACAAGCTTCAGCGGCCGGTGCTGGTACACAGACATTTGTGGATAAGAAGAACTCAGCCGATTTGGATGCCGTTTACATTCTCAACGGTCCTGAAACAGATTTGTTGAAGGTTGCTGGCGTACAATTGCGTCAGCTACCAGTTCTACGTGAATCACAAACGTTCAAAAAGATTCAATAATCATAACGGAGGCTAATCAATTGATTGGCCCCGTTTTTTTGTAAAGACTAATCTTCAGTTATGTTCAGGTTTCAGGATTATAATAATCATCGAAGATAAAGATGAGGGGGTTGTAGAAATGGCAACTGTTTATCAACATGGCACATTAGAAGCATTAATAGCTGGTCAACTAGGCGGTACACTGCCACTTAGCGAGTTACTAAAGCACGGTGATACGGGAATAGGTACCTTACATGGCGTCGATGGTGAAGTGGTAATCTTGGATGGTGAGGTTTATCAAGCTGACGCAACCGGGACTGTAAATCACATTACTGATTTGACAGCAACCACGCCATTTTCAACGGTACATGATGGTCGTGATGTGACAGATCGAATCACGCTATCTGATGTGACGATGGCAAATATTGATTTAATCGAGAAGCGTCATTTGGCGAATAACTTCTCAGCGATTGTCTTACATGGTGTGATGGATCAAGTCTTAGTTCGCGTCGCACCAAAGGCGAATGAGCCATTCCCATCATTGCTCGAATTAACTAAGAATCAACCAACATTTGAACGAGAACAGGTCGCAGGAACGTTAGTCGGCTACTATTCTCCAGAATTGTATCAAGGCGCCACGTCAGCCGGCTGGCACGTGCACTTTATTAGCGATGATCGCCAATTTGCGGGCCACGTCTTGGAGTTTACCGCTGCAGAATTAACCGGCGAATTAACGGTGTTCGATGACTTCCAGTTGCACTTGCCAATTAATGACGCCTCATTCCGAGCGCATGAAGCAGTCAATATGGCAGAGCTGGATGCCGACATTCACGCTGCCGAAGACGAGCAACCGGAACCGGTATTGAACAAGTAAACATATGAATAAAACAAACGACGACGAATTGCTGATAGCTATTCGGTCGTCGTTTTTTGTTTGTCGGTTATATAAGAAAGATTAATGGTGAAAATGCACATCTCACGGATTCACGATGTATTAAGCTGACTAGAACTGTTAAGCTGCCGCAAGGTGGGTGGGATGTTTCCGGAGCGCTCAAAACCTTGGCAACATGCCGCATGGCCGGCGCTATCCGGATAAACCCATACCGACCTGGAAGGCTTACGGGGAATTATTTGCCCGGCCGGATGGCGTCCGCGCCATTCGGTTGCCAAGTTTTGAGCTTTGCCGGAGGAGACGTCCCACCCACCTTGCTCGTGCGGTAGCACGACCACGGCAAAACGACAGAAAAAAGCATACCGAACATCCGGTATGCTTTATCGCTTACTTTAAACTGTTTTCAACTAATTTAACAAACATGGCCGAACCAACAGGCATGCAAGCCTCATCAACAATAAACTTCGGGTGGTGATTAATAAACTCATAACCATCTGCTGCTAATCCAGCACCCAAGCCAAAGAATGTACCTGGACGAACATCCGTGTAGGCTGAGAAATCCTCACCAGCCATCAATGGTGGCATTGGATACATCCGTTCTTCACCAACCACTTCGCGCGCCGCATCAATCACTTGATCCGTTTGTTCCTTGCTGTTGATGACGGAACCGTAACCCTTTTGGAAGTCTAGGTCATACTCAGCCCCGTACATCGCACACACATGCTTGATAATGTCGCGAATCATGCGTTCCATGTCAGCGCGGACCTGTGGGTTGCGTGAGCGGACAGATGATTTAATGTGTGCGGTATGCGGAATAACATTGTTGACGGAACCAGCCGTGAACTGTCCCCAAGAAACCAATGCTGGCTCATCTGGTGCGACACGGCGGGCAATCATGTTGTTGATTGATTGAATAATCTCCGTACCAATTGTAATTGGATCGATTGATTGTTCTGGTGCCATCGCGTGGGCGCCACGTCCCTTAATCGTCAAGTTGAAGAGGTCAGATGAGGCTGTTACAGGACCGTATGCAAAGCCGACTGAACCGGTTGCAGTGTCTGGAAAGACGTGGAGTCCAAATACTTCATCAACGTCGTCGAGCACGCCAGCTTCAACGAGGGCAATTGCACCACCAGGTGGGACTTCTTCGGCTGCTTGAAAGATGAACTTTACGTCACCGTGCAAGGCGTCACGTGTTTCCACCAGTGCGAAGAGCGATCCAAGGAGAATGGCAGCGTGGACATCGTGACCACAAGAGTGCATCACACCTGGGTTCAGTGACTTGAAGTCAACATCCGCTAACTCGTCCATCGGCAGGGCATCGATATCGGCACGCAAGGCAAGGGTCTTGCCAGGGTGACCACCGTGCAACGTTGCGACTAAGCCAGTTGGTGAAGGCTTGTCGATGGTTAAACCAGGTACATCACGAAGCAAGTTCTCAATGTAGGCTGTGGTTTCAAATTCTTCAAATGAGACTTCAGCGTGTTGGTGCATCCAACGGCGCCATTTAAGTTGTTCAGCAACTGGAATACGTGTTAGGACTGTTTCCATATTAATTCACCTCGTTTTCGACTGGCTTGTGCTTGGGAATGAAACGTGACAAAACAAATAGCAACGCACCCAAAATGACAAAGTAGATAAAGACCATGAAGTAGGCGCCACTGGCCATATCAACCAGTAAACCAATCAATGTTGGTGAGATGATACCGCCCAAGATACCGCCAGTTGCAACAATGGCGTATGAGGGACCAAACTTGTGAGCCGCAAAACGCTTAACTGGCAATGACATCAATGTCACAAATGTAGTTGCTGAGAAGAACTCGCCAAGCGAAAGGGCAACGGTAATCACCCCAGTATTGGTTGACATCGAGGCGGCAAATAAACTCAGCGCACCAAGCATACCCGCGATACCAATCACCGTTTTTTCCTTTCCGAAGAAGAACTTACCAACGATATATGAACCGCCGATTGCACCCACCAAGAAGGCCGCACCACCAACGGCTGTGATGTGTCCTTGAACAATCGTACTTAGACCGACTGATTGAATCAGGTAAGAAGGCATCCAATTAATCATGCCGTACATCATCGCGTTAATCGTGAAATTTAAGATACCGAGCAACCAAACAAAGGGTTCGCTGATAACTTCTCGAAGCTTCGCAGCCGGGACGTCTTCAGCAACAGGCGTCTCCTCTGTGCTGTCAGTAGTGAGGTTTTTAGCTTGCTTGTCGCTAGGTAGGACAAAGCGTAGGATAATTCCGACGATAACTGAAGCACCAGCAATCATCCAGAAGGCACGTTGCCAACCATAATCGGCTAGGACGGGAGACACGACCAAAGGCACGATAATCCCGGAAATGCCAGAAGCTGAAATTAGAATACCTTGCGCTAAGGTGCGTTGATCAAGCGGTAACTTAGTGGCGACCTCTTTAGCAGCACTTGGCGCATAACCAGAATGGGCAATCGCACCGGCTAAGAAACGAATCACGATGATAAACATGACGGCCTTGGCAAAACCAGCTAGTGTCGCAAACACGGCGATGGCGGCCATTGCGAATGTCAAAATTGGCTTTGACCCAAGCTTTGTATTTAAAATTCCGGCCGGAACTTGCATGGCAGCGTATCCAATGAAGAAGGCAGACATCACCATCCCTTTTTGTACGTTACTGAACCCGAAGTCCTGCTGCATGCTGACCAGAATGATTCCAATCGCATTTTTATCAAAGTAAATCATGATAAAGCCTAAGAAGAGGGCTGCAACAAGCGTGATAGTACGGGCCGAAACCTTTGATTTCGCTTTGGCAGCCGGCTTTTCGACGGCTTTAGGAAGAACTCTTTCATCATCCATAATATTGTCTACTCCTTTGCATGGCTGAATAGTATTGTATTGCTTTCAATTTACATGCTGACTTTGTGTAAATTGTGAAAATCAACCGATAGATATCTGGCTTTGTCTAGACCAATTAGAAACGCAACGGATTTTTCACAATCTGGTCAGACTGTTTCAGGTTTCGCCTACTGCATTTTCACGTTTATCCGGCATCATGGTAAAAAATGATGTTTGGAGGAGTATTTTGATGGCAGTTGATATTTTTAAGCACCAAATGGATGATGAAACATTACAGGGTGTTCGTGCCTTGCGTGTTTATGGGGATGGCTTGCAACAATACATGGCTAAGGAAGCAACAAGTGCGTTGCATACCCAGAATGGTGATGTGATCCTAGGTGAAATTTTGTGGCGGCTGATGGCAAACTATCGTAATGACGCTGAAATGGTCCAACAGCGCGTCAAGCAAGCACTGGCTGAAGTCGATGTGACTGTTGATAATGACCAAGATTTAGCAGCCGGCTTAGACTTGTTGGACCGTGATGAATACATGCGCAACAAATTAATTGGTGATGTGGCCGAGATGTTTAAGGAAAAGGGGTACAGCATTAAGTTAGCCCGACCTGAGGGGTATGTCCTGCAAAATCCAATGGAATCAAAAATTTCTGATAAGTAATCTAAAACGGGCGTTCATCGAATCAGATGGGCGCCCGTTTTGCTGTGGTAAAATAGATTTCTGAGTAAAAAAGAGATGAGGTTACGAGATGCAAGAGATGTATGAACAAGCCCGTAGCCTAGTGAAAGCAAAAGACTATGCGCAAGCAGAACACCTGTTGGCTAAGTTGTATGCCCAGGACCCGCAGTATCGTGCGGTGGCGTATTATTACGGCCGGGTGTTGTTTTCCTTGAAAAAGAATGACCATTCAGCCGAGGTATTAGCCGGGTACGTACGGCAACGGCCAACGCCAAAGTCGAATATAGCGAATACTTATTTTTATTTGGCCAAGTTAGCGTTGCGTGATGAAGACGCTGACACGGCCCAAAAATTTATTAAGCGGGCAGCTGCACGTGGATTAAAGAATGAGCGTTTAGAAAAGATTCAGCAACAAATTTGGCAAGTTGCGGCAACACAGACTGAGGACAAACCGGTTTTGAACTCGCGTATGCAGGTACGCTTAGATCGATTGGCCTCGAACGGTAATCCGATTGTGATGACGACCGAAAAAGAATACCAATCAGCCTATATTTTCGTGGATGGGCTGAGTTATCAGCAGATTACTATGTTAGGCGACCGTGAATGGCATGAATTACGTCTGACCACGCCTCGTTGGACGAATATCCCAGGTTATATGAGTGCGTCTGTGCTGGAATCACGGACTTACTATGATAAGTATCTGCCACTGATGCCGGACATTCGTTATATGTCGGCCTTTAATGATTACTTGGAGGAAAATGCGTATTTCCAACAGAAATGGGAATTGTCCAAGGTCTTTGCGTTACTACAGGTACCGGAGTTTAATAAGGCAATCGTTGAACAACTCTTGGATGAGAGTCGTCAAACGGATGGTCAAGTTTTGAAGCACTTAGCCGCGGTCGATGATTTAGTAATGCTTAAACAAGCTGGTGAAGTATTGCCAGTGCAAGAACGCCAACGTTTCCGGTCTTTGCCGTTGATGCAATCATCAGAGTTCGGCTTTATCAATGACGATGAATCATCTGGATATTTATATCTGAAACAGAAGCTAGCAGCTGAACGGACAGTCCGGAAGGCGATTGCCGCGACGACGGATCGCGTGCTACCGTTCCGCGAACAGGTGGGAGACTTTAAGCCACTTGGTGAACAGGCGGACTTTATCCAATGGTTGCGCCGTGAGCCACGCCGGGTAGTGGCCTTATTAGGCGTTGGTGGTAGTGGTAAGACGTTTGTTTTGGGAAATATTCTCCAGACGGATCAAGTGGTGGCCTTGGCACCAACCCACAAAGCCAAGTTGAATCTGGTTGATAATGGGTTCCAGACGGTTGGTACGGTGCAATCAGTCGTCGCTGATACGGATACCGCCCAGGCCTTTAAGTCATTTAAAACGGTTATCGTTGATGAGGTATCCATGATGACCATGGAGATGATGGCACAATTGTTGGCCTTTTTCAGTTCGGATACTCGTTTTATCCTGATTGGTGATGACGCGCAGTTACCACCAGTGAGTTTAGATGAAGATGCCTTATCTGTGACGGGCGATTTGATTGGCATGCTCCGGACCTTTGGCACTGGCTTTATTTTCCAAAATAACCATCGTGCGCGGAATGCGCAATTGCGTGAATTTATCGCCCATGTCCGAGCAGGGGATGCAAATTACTTGCGACAAACACCGCTGTACCAGACTGAAACGTACCGGAATATGCTACAAGACAAAATGCAGCATCTCGAGTTGGATGACACGATGATTCTCGCGTATACAAATCAGCGCGTTGCCCAGATAAATGAGTACTTCTTCAACCACCTATCAGCTGGTATGGACGACATCATCCCATTTACGAAGCGCGGTAAGTATGGTCGTGGTGGCTTTTTCATTGGCGCGAAGGTTATGTTTTATAACAATGATCAATCACATCAATTCGGGTACACGACGAGTGAATATGGCGAGGTGACCAATCTGCGCCAGAATAATATGGCCGGTGACTATGGTGAAGTTGAAGTGACCATTCCAGCGACCGGCAAAGTGTATAAGTTGCCAATCTGGCAGGCACGCCAAGATTTATTGCTGGCCTATGCTATTACGATTCACAAATCGCAGGGTAGTGGTGCTCGTAAGGTTTACGTGATGGAAGCAGCCGACTATGGCTTGGCATATACGGCGGTCTCACGTGCGAAAGAAGAACTTGTCTTTGTCGACTATGATCGCGAAATGTTGATTCAAGCGTTAGCGACCCCGTCACCAAAGAAAATTAATTTGTATCGTTAATACAGGACAGCATGATGAAAAAATTTGTGGATTACATACCGTTTATCGGTACCTTAGCCTTTTTGATTGGTTATATGTATCATATGGAAGCATTGAATATCGTCATGGGGCTGAGTTACGTGCTGTGGGGTGTGTTGAAGTGGCGTGAGACCAAGCAAGTAGCGTTTACATTATCTGCATTATTGGGTGTGGCCATTATTTTTGTTGAACTTGTCGTCATGGCTGGGTGGCGGTAAATAAAAAGTCCGAAACAGCATTTTGTTTCGGACTTTTTTCGGTAAACTTATTTTTCGTTGGTCTCGCTGACCTTGACCATGCCACCGTCTGGAATATCGGCGACATTAATGACGTTGGTATTCGTCTGTTTGATGGTTTTGACAACCTTGTTATGCTTATCTAATACTTGCACCTTTAACCAGCCGGACTGTTGTTCACTGGTTGACCAGTTGGCTTGCCAATTTGCGGCAGCACGCGCACCAAAAATGGTTTTAACAATTGGTGTTGTGCCAGCTTCAAGCTGTTGCTTAGGCACAAAGAACAGGCCGGCAACAATTGCAATGACACCAATCAAAACAGGGAAGCGAGATTTTGCGTCAGATTTTGTGTTATAAAAAATCATGCCGATTACCGCGACGATGGCGGCCAAAATAAATAGACTAAGTGGCATCATATGGACGAACCCTTTCTTATAGTTAGTTTTAGTATATCGTAAATTTAGTTTAGCGACGTATTTTAACTTTCAATTTGTCAGAAATGTTACAACGTGTCATAATGTTGACATAATAAAAGTGGAAATTGGGGATGAATGCTATGAAGATGTGGCAAACAAGTTTATTGGTGATGGTTGGGGCTGCTGGCTTGATTGGAACGACTGCGCCAGTGGCTGTACATGCGGACGGCGTGCAAAGTAGTCAATCAGCAACAACCGCAACGGTACAGTCGAACATTAACTATACGTTGGCGGGGGATGCCATTGCAGTCCAAAAGTTGCGGTTGGGTAAAACTATGACTGACGGCACCACCTTAGTTAAGATTTACTACATGAAGGCTGGTGAAACACTGAAGCTGTCGGGCCCTTATACCGATTTGGGTGGCTACACGGTGACGTCGACTGACTTGCCTAAGATTGATACAGATAAGTATGTCTACGTGTTGAATGATGAGGGGTTGTCACAAGATGGGCTGACATTGAATCATCAGGATCCAGCAACCAAAATGTCGAAGGACGAACCCAAGTTTAGTCAGTACAGCCAAACCTGGGCCAAGCGTTTGTCGAAGAAGCAAGTCGCTGCCATTAACGAATACAGCAAAAACTATGGTGATATGAATAACTGGCTACGCGGACTGGATAAGCATGCCTCAAAAGCAACTAAGGCTGAAATCAAGTCAATTGATACAGCGTTCAAGCGATTTAAGAATCCCAAGGCAACCACGGTTTGGCGTGGCTTGTCGACGGATGGTTTTAAGGCTGGGTTGACTGGCAAGTTAGGGGTTGGGGCAACTTATCGTGATAAAGGGTATATGAGTGCCACGTTTGACCAAGAAATTGCAAAGAAGTACGGTACGGGCATCGTCCTTGAAATCACGTTGCCAAAGGGCAAGTCAACAGGGGCCTATATCGGTAACTTGTCAGATTGGAAGATTGAGAAAGAATATTTGATCAAGCACGGTAGTCAGTTTAAGGTCACTGGGATTGCTGATTTAGGGGATAACAAGTTAGTTAGTCTGAAGTATGTGAAGTAGTATAATGAACGCACAGACAGAAACTTTATAAAGCTACGGACGGAGGGTGTGCAATGAACGAAAAAGTATTAACAGCTGCTAAAGTGTTATATGACTTTCATCATCAAGAACGACCTACCGACCATGCAGATTTTATCCTGACGATGGGCTCACACGACCTACGTCCGGCTGAACATGCAGCCGAGCTATTTCTGCAAGGTAAAGCCGACTTCATTGTGGCAACTGGTGGTTTTGGCAAAATCACCCGTGATCTTTGGCAAATTCCGGAAGCTGAAAAATATGCAGAGATCATGCAGACAGCTGGTGTACCTGCTGATAAAATTCTCATTGAAAACGCGTCGACCAATTCTGGTCAAAACTTTCAATTCACGAAGCGCTTGTTGGCATCGAAGCAGATTACCGTCCAAAGCGGCTTGATTGTCAGTAAGACATATCTCGGTCGCCGGGCGATGGCGACAGCGCAACGACAATGGCCTGAAGTTGATTGGTATATCGATTCACCAGCCATGCCATTTGAACAATATCCAACCGCTGATGTGCCGCTTGAACGAATGATTGCGCTAATGGTGGGCGATACGCAACGTTTGTTGACGTACCCGGATCTGGGTTTCCAGGTTCCAGTGACTTTGCCAGATCAAGTTCTAAGGGCGTATGAATACCTAATTGCGCAGGGTTATACGACCTATTTACAGTGAATTTAATCATTTTAAAAGGGTGTAACCAGTCGTCTTGCCAGCGACGGTTACACCCTTTGGTTTAGTGATTATGCAGTTTGTGGCCGGAACCATAAGTAAGCACCATAGAGCCCATTAAGCAAAGCGCTAATTTGCAGCACCAACATCGATAGCGCCGCAGCGCCGCCATGACGGAGTTGTACAGCCCAAATGATGACGTTAATGACGTCCAGAATGAGCCAAGCAACCCACTGTGACCGGTACCCGTAGGTCATTAAAATCTGGCCAATCACACCCAGCACCAGCAATGAGGCATCCAAATAGATTTGATTACCGTGTAGTGCATGGGATAGCGCGACGTTTGCACCATATAATAGCAGTGAAAAGCCAATAGCCCAAATGACCATCGTGTTGGTGAGTCGTCTTGGTACAACAGCATCATTTTGCGAAGCGGCAATTGACCGGTGCCAAACGGCAATACCAACGAACTGTGCGGTAAAATAGAACAGTTGTGATGATATGTCGCCAATTAACCGATTATGAAAGGCAATTACCAGCCAAGTACTGGTTGAGATTAAGCCCCAACCGTAATTCGTTAACCGACCCCGATCAACCAGAATTAAGTTGAATGCTGTGGCAAACGAGGTTAATAAGCCAATCCACCCAATTGTCGAGTAATCGTGCTGGAAGGCAAAGGCGACCACCGAGGCGGTTAACATACTGCCAAGTAACAGGTGTTCCCGCCGATTTAAGGTGACAAGTTCCCGGACCATTGTGACCGGGTTGATAGCATCCCACAATTGGTGAGGTGCCGGGATAGTGCGACGCATTGCCACTGTGGCAGATGCGAGCGAGTGATATGAGAACATAGGTGTTCCTCCGATTGTTGAAAACCCACCGATTCGGTAACGTGGGCGCATGCGACATGCGACTGGTGCAAAAATTACACCGGCCGGTTTGTTTTTTGAGAGGCGGTTGTATCCCGTAAAACCCTCTGAGCTGTTTAACGACAAGCTCAAGTCGGCGCTGAATTATCAACGTGGCATAACTTTAACGCCAAAGGGGCATAATAGCAAGCGTGAATTTAATTAGCAAAATATCAGCTTTTCAACAGCTGGAAAAGTGCTAGACTGTCCGTAAGGGGGTAGTACGATGTTTTTTAATAAGCAACGCCGTATTGATCGGCTTGAACGGGCCCAAGTTCTAGATGCAGTGATGGGACTGCAGCAGGTATTGAACGAAGCCGATGTGATTAATGAACTTTTGCTGGTGGCCCAACGCGTGGCAACCCGTATGGAACGCGGCGAGGATGCCCGACGGTGGGCGAATCGCTTAGTGGCCTATATTGATTTTAGCGTTTTCAACCACACCTTTACCTTACCGGATGGCGCTGCACCGTATGTGGCGCAATTACGTGAAATTGGTAAACTGGCTGGCGTAAACGGTGCTTATCGAACGGATTACGGGTCCGCCGCCCAATTCTAAGCAAAATGAAAACCGCGTACCCAAATGAGTACGCGGTTTTGTTAGTCAAATTGTGTTAAATCTTTTTGAATGAGCCGCTTCAAGGTTTGCAGTTGCAACTTTGATAGACCAGCCGACTCGATCAAGGCAACGATTTCTTCCATGTAGGTATCAATCTCAGTAAATTCGAGGGGTAAGGTCTCGACACTGTTATCACGGCTGTCGGTGTAGCCAAGCAAGTAATTAACTGAAACGCCTAGTACGTTCGCAACGGCCTCAACGTGAGCGATGGTCGGCTCTTTAAACTTCCAACCGTAAATGGTGTTTGTGCCTAATTCGGCCACATTATTAATGGTTCGAAGGGAATAGCCTTGTTCATCTGCAATTTCTTTAATGCGATTAAAAGTAATGGGTGTGAATGCTGCCATATGAAAGCTTCTTTCTAGCCGAATGCGACTATGTGATACTTCTATTGAACCCCATTAGCGGTGGATCCGTCAAATGATTATATAGTGATTAAGCGAATAACACCATTTTTTCGGACTTTTGCACTTTTACTTACAAAAAGTATTAAAATAATATGAGGGAGATTAAAAGTGTTATCACCCGGTTAAAAATGTTAGTCAATAAAGTCATGCTCTCCAGCTGTGGTAGGTTGGGAACGTGACTTTTCGTTTTTGAAATATTGGTTGACAGAAAGTATTAAGCAACACGTTTCGACGTGTGCAAAGAGGGATTTAATATGGCAAACTTTGATGCATCAAGCACAGGAATTGGTAACATCCACTACGGGTTTACGAAGTCAACTGGGATTGACACGGCACCCGTCATCGAAACCCAAGGGTTGAACAAGGGGGCGTACCATGCACAATTAGTTGAACGGTATACCCAATTGTTGACGCAACGTGACCACGTGTCATACGCGGCCATTCGGCAACAATTGCACGTTGATGATACGACGATTCACCACTAGCGCGTGAAACAGGACTCTCAGCTAAATAAGGGTTGCTGTCGTTGGAAGGGGATGATATCGGCATGACTAGACAGAACGATCGAAAAAATCTTGAAAAACGACTTGCTGACTTAGAGAAAGACCGCGATGAAATGGCGGCCGAACTGGATTTGAAATCAAATCGGGGGCGTCTGTTGGAACATCGTGATGCATTGCGCTTTGACTACTTGGAGACGCAAAATGCGTTGCTACTTAATCAACAAGCTGAACTGTTGACGTTGGTTACAACGCTTGAGAAGAAACTTGCGCAATTGACACAAGATAATTAACTAAAAGCACCGGACTCACGCAGTTGCGTAGGTCCGGTGTTTTTTTCGCATCAAGAATATTGTGATTGTTGAGATTATAGAAGGTGTGACACGATGCGGAAGCCACTAAATAAGTGTACGCCGAATCCATGCGGTTACGGCAAAGTTCCGCAATTTAGGTATTGGTCAGTGCAACGACAATGGATTCCAGACATTTGTGTTAACTAGTATAGAAAGGACTATACTAATGGCGGGTTCAAAACATGCCGTCAAATTGTGTCGCTTTGCCAACTGACTTTTCTCAAGCAGCATGATATTGAACCGTTATTTTGGGATGACCACATCACCGTGCACAGCGAGGCCGGTAATGTGGTCTTTTTGGTATATGCCCAAAGACGCAACTTCTGCCAAACACTGGGGTGGCGTGCTATGCTAGAAATAGTGATTTTCACACATGGTGTTTGGCAACACCGCAAGAGAATAATGAGATTTGAGGGTATTGAGATGGCAAAGGTTAATAAGAAACAGCTGAAACATTTATTACAGCAACAAACACAAGTGCCCCGTACGAACAAAACGACGACGCCACTTGCACAAACAATCCAACACAAGTTATTAAATTTACAGGAACTAATGGGACGAGCGGTGGCTCAGAAAAGTGTGGTCCATACGAAAGCAGCGATTGTCTTGCAACAATTGCAAGAAACCATCGTGGATGCCTATTCGGATGAGGCGAAACCACTGACACTGACTGATTACGAAGTGAAACCACATCTCGGCCACTACATGCTGACACACGCTGAACGTGGCGATATCATGATGGCATACGAAGACTTCGCCACCGCGGTATCAATGATGGTGAAAGGGACGCGCTCGTATGCTGATCTGCAGGCGTTGCTACAGATTGATGACGCGATGCAACTCGAAGATTACTTCGAACTTAGACCAGATGATAAGGTGACACCTGCGCGCCGTCCGGCTAAACCGTTGAAGCGCCGTCTGGCTGACATGGTGGTTTCACAGGACACCCAGCCGGATACCACAGTGACGGATTTGCAAAGCGAAATCAACCGATTGAACAAGGCCAACAAGACCTTAAAGAAGGAAGCGCAAGCCAACATGGCCCGGGCTGTCGCTGCTGAAAACGAAGCGGATAATCTTCGCCAAAACCTGGCCAACGTCGAGACATCCGTAAGTGCAACAACCGACGATCAAGCGGCGTTACAGGCGCAACTTAAGCAGCAAGCGACTGAGCTTGACGCTGCCAACAACATGTTGATGACCTATAAAAAGCGACTCGATGAATTTGAAATTGCGGATGGTGAGCAAGACAATAACCGACGCGAGAATGAACAACTCCGTCAGCAAGTGCGTGAATTGGCAGCTAGTCAACAAGCGTTGCAAGCTGATTTAGCGCAAGCACAACAGGAAAACGACCGGTTACACGGTGAATTAGCCCAGACGGCTGTTACCCAACCACAACCAACGATGACGGCTACGGGGATGTTCGATGATGCCAATGCGGTGACCATTATGAATGTCTTGGCAGAGAAAATCGCGACGCTGCAACAAGGTGTGCCGGCGACACCGGTAACCGAACCAGCTGAAGTCGCAAGCGAACCAACGTCAACGGAACCAGTACCGGCAGCTATTACCCCAGCCACGTTGACAAACCGGGAGATGATGGACTTACTAATCGCAAACTTGTCAGCAGATACGGTTACTGATTATGTCCGGCTTGATCGTTTGGTTGATAAGTACAACACGTTAACTAATGATGAAAAATCACTTTGGCAGCAGGTACAGGGGCAATTCGTTAAAAACGCCGGCTATTGGGATTTTGTGACCCTGAATGATGTAACGTATAGCAGTTTGGATGACCAGATTGACTATAATGGCATTGATACGGCCGCAATTGCTGAGCACGTTATTTATTCAGCTAAGGTGCGTTCCGATACAAATGTGGTTGTCATCTTGAGGAGTCTCCGGGCGATTGATGAATCAGCGACCAAAGTAAAAGATGAGCCGGCCGAAGCGGAGACGCATGATACTGATGACCGCTTAGCTGGTAAACGGGTGATGATTGTTTCCTGGTTTGGTCAGTCAGCCGGGATGGCTAAGCGCCGTATCGAAGAATATGGTGCGGCAGTTGACTGGATTGATACCTCAAAGATTGGTGAAGGCAAAGTCAATGACATGCTGTGGAATGATAAGTATGATTTGAAGATTGTGGTGATGAATGGTTCGCATCACCATACGGTCTGGGAAGCTTACGAAGTCATTCGCAAGGATCCCGAATTGAATGTGCGGGTGGAGGCCAACCCAGGTGTCTCAACGATGCTCAACATGGCCTTAGACTTAGCTGACTAAAAGTTTGGATGCCTGGTTTTGGACCGTTTCTCGGTATAATGACGGTAAACAACCGTGAAACTAGAGGAGGACGGTCTAATGACACCAACTGAGTTAGAAAAATTAAAGCAAGCGCAACATCAGCCGGATTTAAGCGGTCTGGCTGTTTCAGGGATCGGATTTGCGCATGGTAAAAATATGACGTTACTTGACGACGTTATTTTGAATGACGCGGGTAACCCGGTCATCCATACGAAAGACCAATTAGAATTTGCTTTGGACCACAAGTTCGGCAAGTTTGTGACGCGTGGGGAAGCGAACGATGTCATGTGGGCATTTTTCAATGACGAACGGGTTCAGAAAAATGCGACCACGACATACAATGCCCAGTTGGGGATGGCGGCGATGACCTTGAACACGGCCGCTTTAGAAAAAGTTGTGAAGTTGCTACGCTTGTTTATCAAAATTGGCGGACTTCTCGTTAAACTTATTCGGGAGGCCAAAAATATTCGGGCCGAATTTGTCTCAGATGGCACGGATGACGCGTCGACGCCTGATGAAACAACTTGGACCGTTGATTGCTGATAATGGGTTGTATACAAATATTTTACTAAGACGTCTGAGTTCAGTTAATGTGTTCGGACGCTTTTTGTTTGATGAATAATTCTGGAATACAATACACATTCATACTACTAATATATTGTATTTAGGAATAATGCAATATATCGGAAAAACCTGGTAAACTGGAAAAGTTATTTTTTTCTGGAGAGAGGTTCATAAGTTATGAAGAGATTGTTAGGTTTGGTAGCACTAACGCTCGTTTTGTTGGTAGTAGATTTTAAGGTGGTCGGACTTTTATTGGCCGTGATTATTGTGTTTGCGGCGCTAGCATATTTTGGAGACAAGCGTGAGTTGTTCGCCAAAGTATTTAACATTGATAAAAAGCCCGTTCGTTATGCCGCGATTGCGGTGCCAGTGGTTTTGTTGATGATTGCTGTCGTTGGTGGTATTCACAATCACGCAGTAGCAGCGCACGAAGCCGCAGTCGAACAAAAGCGTGAAGCGAAGCAAGCAGCAGATAAGTCTGCGTTGCAAGCAATCAAGTTTTCAGCAACGAATATGGTTGCTAAGACTGATGCAAAGGGTAAGTTTACTTATCGGTTTACGGCTGACGCTAAGCGAATTGACGTCGACTTCACACAAGCTGAGACTGAAGCAATGAATGCGTCGGTTAAGAAAGTCGGTCACCATTCATACGAACTAACAGGTGATATTGCAAAGTTTGCCAAGTCAGACGATGTTAGTTACACGCTATACCTTGATGGTGAGCGCAAGCAAGAGAAGAAAGAGACGATTACGGTTGAAAACCTATCGGATGCTCACAAGAAGTTTGTTGCTGATCGCAAGGCAGCCGCAGCAGCTTCAGCAAGTAAGGCAGCAAGTGAATCAGCAGCGAGTGAGTCAGCTCGTAAGGCGTCGTCTGAGGCCCGCAAGGCATCGATTGCGGCATCGGAAGCAGCCTCTTCATCACAAGCTGCAGCAGCATCTGCTAGTTCGGTCGCTGCTAAGCAACAAGAGGCAGATAATAACGCGGCTAATTATTCATACGCGATGTTGATGAAGTCAGATGATCACTCTGGTGAACCATACCACTTGACGGGTACTGTTTTCCAAGCGGATTCAGAAGATGGCATTGAGTCATTGTTGGTAGATATTGACGGTGATGCTGATTTGGTTGAAGTTATGGTAAATGGGACCACAAATGCCGTGGAGGATAGCACGGTATCGATTTACGGCAAGTTGACTGATCGTTACTCATACGACACGAAAATTGGCGGAAGCAATACTGTACCAGCCATGGTTGCGTCATCAGATGATGTAACAGTGCAATAATAGAATAACCAAAAATGAGCGCACAACCTAAGTTTTGAGGTTGTGCGCTCATTTTAATTATCACCCAAATCGTAAACAAAATTGTTGTATTCACAGTCTGGACACGTCCAGTATGGGAACTCATTGTTATCGTCTTCCCAGGCTAAAACTAGGTTCAAGTCGTTAGTGTTGAATTCACTACCGCAATTTTCGCAAGTTACTACCATTCTGATGCCCTCCAAATGTTTTCTATAGGGTATCAAGAAGATGTGATAATTCTTAGGGAAGTTGCTAATGATTTATATGCCTAAGTCAGGGACGATTGAACTGGTGTAGCTTCTTGAATAATTAATCGGTGTTCGAGTTGGTGTGTATCGTTCGACATATCCTTGTCGTTCGTACCAGTTTAATACTGTGCGCCCACCAGAGTCGATGTTCGATAACCACCATGCACGACCATCGACAGCGCCGACTGCATTTGTTCGTCCATTATAGTCGTGGAACTGTTCTGCAGTGTCAACAATTGACCAAATTTGGTTACCTGTTGCCGATTTTTGTCCGTTAGTCGAAATGACGGCATGCTGGGAGAACCCTTTATACTTGGCAGCAGTTGATTGCACAAGTCGACTAGTTGACGTACGACGACCTTGGCTATCTTCGGTCCAAGAGTTAGCGTCATGAGCCGAAATTGATAGAACTGAGTAAGTGTGATTCGTGTCGTTATAAGCGTACCAATTACCTTGAAGTTCAGCGGGAAAGTGTCCAATATTTAATTGGGGTACGCTTCTAATTGGTTGATGAACACGAGCATCTGTCCGCAGATAGTACGTACCGTCATTTCCAAAATTGAGATACTCGCCACCAAACGAATGGTTGCCTTGAATTGTTCGTCCGTCTGATCCAACATAATAAACTAAGCCGTATGCTTGAACAAATTTATTTTGTTGTCGGATACCATTTTCAAAGTAGTAATATGCGCCCATATAGTTGCGAATGCCTGTGTATGGCTTCCCACTTTCATACCAGCGCCAACCTTGGCCGGCATCGACGTAGCCAGTTATTTTGTTACGCAAAAAGAAAGTGCCATTGTTACCAAAATTATAGGCAACACCGTTAATGACACGGTTACCTTGCATAGCGCGTCCATCGGCATCGGTATAGTAAGTTAAACCCCAGGCATGATGCCAACTTGTGTCTTGCCGAATACCGTTTGTAAACCAATAATAGGTGCCCATGTAATACCGAAAGCCAGTGTAGGTATGACCGTTTTCTAGCCAACGCCAACCAACATTTTTCAGGTTAATATATCCAGTTTGTTCAGCTGCCATCGCAGGTTGCATGTGCACAAATTGTGTGGCACCTAGCGTCAGGCTGACGGCACTTGTTACTAAAATTTTCTTAATCATATTCATAAACCTAATATCCTCCCAAAGCTATCATATGCTTTCCACAACAGCGGGGAAGGTTTATTTTTTCATCGCCGTAAAATCGGACTTTCGTGTTTATTTTTAGTAAGCGAGTTAAGATGTAAGCGTAACAAACACACTAGCTGAGAAACGGAAGGTCGAAGTGATGTCGATTAATTTTGCAGCGTTCTCGAACCAGGATATTATTGCGGCTTTGCAAGCGCAGGTCGCAACTGGTGATGTCTTAACTGATCAAGACACATTGTATAAGTATAGTGATGATCAATATTCAGTGGTTGACCAAGTAATCCTACCACTCGCCGTCATTGAAGCGGCCACGATTGCAGATGTGCAGGCGGTGTTGGCTGTCGCCCGTCAGTATCACTTGGCGGTGATTACCAAGGCAACGGGTACCAGCGTGGTATCCGGCTCACGAGGCCGTTCAGGTGCAGTGATTTTGTCACTTGATCGCATGAACCACATTTTAGAAGTGAATCCCGATGACTCTGTAGCAGTTGTTGAGCCAGGGGTAATTAACAACGATTTGGATAAGGCTGCCCGTGAAGTTGGCTTCTTCTACGCACCTGACCCAGGCTCAAAGAACATCAGTAGTATTGGGGGTAATGTGTCAACAAACGCTGGTGGTATGAGTTCCGTGCGTTATGGCGTCACCAAGGATAATATTCTCGGTGTGAAGGTCGTCCTTGCGGATGGTCGTTTAGTGACGTTAGGTGGTCGTACGCTGAAGCAGGCGTTTGGGTATGATTTGACACAATTGTTTGTTGGGTCGGAAGGAACGCTAGGTGTGATTGTTGAAATCACCGTCAAGCTGAGTCCAATTCCAGTGGGGACGCCCTTAACTGGGATTGCGTTCTTTAAGGATATGGCTGATTTAGCTAAGGGAACCGGGGCCTTGCGTCGGTCAGGTGTCTACCCAACCATGCTGGAAGCGCTCGACGCAGCAACTGTGGCTGCTTTGGACCGTTTTGAAGGCACGCACTACGCTGACAAACACGCGACGATGCTGATTTTCAAGTTAGATTTTTCAACGCCTGAAATTCTTAACATTAGTGAGCAAACGCTGACGGCGAATGGTGCTTTTGACGTTCAGGTAACGGATGATCCTGAGCAGGCAGCGGCGTTGCTTAAGTTGCGCCAGGATATGTTGCCAGCTATTTTCAAGGATAAGAACCACGTCATGGAAGATATGGCCTTGCCGTTGTCACAAATGGCTGGCATGATGGATTACATCACGTCGCTTGGCGAGAAGTACGGCCTTGAGTTGTACGTTGCTGGTCACGCTGGCGATGGTAACGTCCACCCGTCAATTGTTTGGGACCAAAATGTGACTGAGCCACCAGCTGGTGCAGCGGAAGCAATTAGCGATATGTTCAAGGAAACGATTCGCCGTGGTGGGACAATTTCAGGTGAACACGCGGTTGGTTTGCAGAAGAATCAGTGGAACAATTATGAACTCGGCGAGACGGATTATTTGCAACACCAAATCAAAGCCTTATTGGATCCAATGGGCCTATTGAACCCACAAGTAAAGATTAATTAATCATCAAAGCGTGCAAGTTGTAACATTCTTGCACGCTTTGTCATTTTTCTCTCATTTTCACTGGAGAATTGGGACCGATTAGGCGTATAATTTGGTCACTCGGGGGAGGGGATTATTCATGAGATTAGACTTTTTAACACACCACGATTTTATGAATCGTGAGTTAAGTTGGATGGCCTTTAATGAACGTGTTTTGGCGCTGAGTCAAGATGCGGGCCAGCCACTTTTGGAAAGAGCAAATTTTTTAAGTATCACGCAGAGCAATTTTGATGAATGGTACATGGTCCGCATGGCGGATTTGATTCGTGATATTCAAGCTGGGGATGATAAGAAGGATCCGGCGGGCATGACGCCACAACAACAAATGAATGCGGTGCGCCATGCTATTCGTAAGCAGTTACGGCACCAATACCAGAGCTATGAAGCTTTGAAAGTTGCTTTGAGCAATGTGCATTTACCGATTTTACCGGTGGCGGATTTAAAGGCGCATGACCGGGCAGCGGTCCGCCGGATTTTCCAGCAGACGATTCAGCCACAATTGGTCTTAAAGACAATGGACGCGACCAGCTTATCGGAAGTATCCAATGGGACGATTAACTTTGTCGTTGGTCATACGGGGGATGCTGATTGGACGACGTTTGCCTTGCCAACGACGACACCACGATTTATCCGCGTGCCAGGGCCTAATAGCCGTTTTGTGACGACGACCGATGTCATCGCGACGTACATGGCCGATTTAGCGACAAACTTGGCTGATAAGCAGGTCTATCAATTCCGCATCTTGCAAGATATGAGCATGCCTATTTTGCCAAAGTCAACGACTGATGTGGTGGATGCCATTCAAGCAGAGGTTGATAAACGGGCGACGGCGCCAGCAATTAATTTAACGGTTTCGGCGCAAATGCCAGCCGAATTGAAACGCCATTTGCAGCAGGTTTTGGGTGTTGACCGACTTCACGTCTTTAAGGTTAAGGGCCCGCTGGCGTATGATTTTGTGACCGAATTAAATGACTTATTGAAACAGGAAGACCAAGCTGCTGAGTTTGCCTTCTTGCATTATCACCCATATCAGCCGCACCAGGTAGAGGCGCTGGCAGGGACTGATATTTTTGATAACATTGTGGCGCAGGATTACCTTGTGCATCATCCGTATGACAGTTATGATGCGGTGTTAAATTTCTTCCAGCAGGCGGCGCATGATGACTCGGTGTCAGAAATTGGCATTTCCATTTATCGGGTGTCGCATGATTCGCCAATTGTGGCGGCGCTCACACAAGCAGCCCAGGCGGGTAAACACGTGGTGGCACTGGTTGAGATTAAGGCCCGGTTTGATGAACCAAACAACTTGAAATTGGTGGATACACTACAAGCTGCTGGTGTGACCGTGTTTACAAGTTTTCCAGCGATGAAAGTTCATGCCAAGATGGCCTATGTTGTCCGTGATGGTCGCACGATTGTTCATTTGGGAACGGGTAACTACAACGATAAAACGGCCCACTTTTACACGGACTTTGGCTTATTTACTGCCGATGAGCCCATGGCAGCTGATGTCCGGCACGTGTTCGCTTATGTAACGGGGCAAGCATCACAACCGCAAGCATTGGCTGACATTCGAATTGCGCCAAATATGTTGCGGGCGACTTTAATCGAACGGATTGATGAAATGATTGCCGCAGCCAATGCGGGTAAACACCCCGAAATCTGGTTCAAAGTGAATTCTATTTCGGACCAGGCGTTAATTGAAAAGTTGTACAGCGCGAGCCAAGCCGGGGTGCACATTCATTTGCTGGTCCGGGGGATTGCAACAGCGATGCCAAATCTGCCGAATGTGAGTGAGAATATCCAAATCCGCTCAATTGTTGGGCGGTTACTCGAACACTCACGGATTTATCTGTTTAAACGGGATAAAGAGGATGTGACGGTGTATCTGGCGTCTGCGGATGCGATGCCACGTAACTTTGACCGGCGCGTAGAATTGCTGTTTCCAATTCACGATGTGGCGTTGAAACACCGTATTCGTAAAATTTTCCGTCAGATGTGGTCAGACCGGGCGCAAAGCTTCAATAAAACGCGCAATGGACGGTATGTCCGCCGCAAGTTAAAGGCAGATTCAGATCCGGTACCGGTGCAAGAACGCTTACTAATTGCAGCTGAAAATGAAAACGACTAAAACTGGAGGAGAGAGATTATGCCTACATTAGCAATTTTGGATCTTGGTTCAAACTCGGTTCGCATGATGGTTAATCGCATTAATGCAGATGGGTCATATGAAGTACTAGACCGCCGTCAAGAAATGGTGCGAATGTCAGCGGGGATGGGCGATGAGAAAGTGATTCAACCAGATGCAATTGACCGGACAATGGTGGCGCTGGCTGAATTTAAAGAAATTTATACGACATTTGATGAACAGGTACACGTGCGGGCTGTTGCCACGGCTGCTGTACGTCAGGCCACCAATCAAGCGGAATTTTTGGCTCGCTTTAAAGAAACGATGGGCTTTGACCTGACCGTTATTTCAGGCGATCAGGAGGCGGTGTATGACTTCAAAGGCGTTATGAATTCGCTACCGGTTAATGATGCGCTGATTTTGGATACTGGTGGGGCGTCGACTGAAATGATTTTGGTGAAGTCCGGTAAGATGGTGCAACGTATCAGCGTGCCAATCGGGGCCGTCAATATTACGGAAGCCCATCTGGAGAAAGATTTGGTTAGTGCGAAGAGTTTGTTCAATGCGTTGACGGCTACGAATAAGTACTTCCATGATATTGCTTGGTTAGCAAATGCAGTGAACTTGCCGATCATTGCAATCGGTGGGTCTAATCGAACGTTGGCTAAGATTATGCGTCACCGTCGTAATCAGTTGGACTTACCCGTGCACGGTTATCAAATGACCAAGGACGAGGTCGATGATATTTTTGCTGAGTTGTTGGGTGATAACAAGGCGGAACGCATTGAAATTCGTGGTTTGTCGAAAGCCCGGGGCGATATTATTATCGGGGGCGTTTTGCCAATTGTGACTTTGTTGACGATTATCGATAGTAATAAGGTTATTTTCTCGCAGTCAGGTATTCGTGAAGGCGTGCTATTTGCGACGATTGAAGAGTTGACTAATCAACATGTTTTGAACCCTGAGGCGCGCCAGTTAACGATTGATGCCGATTAAGGGCCAGTTTTACGCCACCTATTTTGGACGGGTGTACACTAATCGTAAATAAGAAAAGAAGGCAAGAAACATGAAGGCAGTTGTACTAAATCGGTTAGGTGATTTCGATTCATTAGTTGATGCAGAGGTCCATGATTTGAAGGTGTCAGCTGATGAAATTTTGGTTAAGACGCGCGCGGTTGCAGTGGACCCAATTGATATTAAGATTGGGAACGGTAGCCGTGGCGGTCAAAATGGCATGATTTTGGGTTCGTCTGTGGCTGGGGATGTTATTGCGGTTGGTCGCAATGTTCGTGGCTTCAAAGTTGGTGACCGTTTGGCCGCTAATGTCCGTGGTGGTGAAACCTACGCAGAAGAAGTTTTAGTGCCAGAACGATTGGCGGCGCACATTCCTGATAACGTGACATACGCAGCCGCTGTGTCGGTTGTGCTAGGCGGCCAAACTGGTTACAGTGGCATCGTCCGCGGATTGCAGGTTAAGGCCGGCCAACATGTTTTGGTTCACGGCGGCTCGGGTTCAGTTGGATTAATGGCCATTCAGGCAGCGCTGGATGCTGGCGCTGAAGTGAGCGCCACGGCCAGTGGTTGGGGCTTAGAAATGTTGCGTGAGAAGTTCCCACAAGTGACGATCTTTGATTATAAGACGGATGATGTTGCGGCTAACGGGGCTGTGTATGATGCGGTTTACGATACAGTTGGTTCGGATCGAGTGTTGGCGGCCTCGTTTAAGGCTACTAAGCCAAATGGTCATGTCTTGTCGATTGTCGCACGTTCACATCGTGATCCACGATTTGTTCACTTCTTTAACCAAGCGAGTGTTGAAACCGTGCAGACTTTGTTGGATGGTTTGAGCAGTGGTCGCTTTATCAGTGTGATTGATAGCGAATTGCCATTGAGCGCTGATAATGTACGGTTGGATTATGCGCGTCTGCAACGGGGTGGCGTGCATGGTAAGTTGATTTTGACGGTTTATTAGGAATAGTTGTTATTTGAGAGGCTGGGACAAAACTCAGCTGAACATTTTGAATAAAAGCAGGCGCAAACCCATGTATATCAAGGGTTTGCGCCTGCTTTTTGGTATAATAGTGGTAATAAAGGCAAAGAAAAAGACGTTGAGCGGCAACTCAACGTCC
>NZ_JBJMBA010000028.1:0-58432 GCF_045799135.1 Weissella sp. MSCH1
TTCTTATCTCATTCAAGAATAGTTTCTACTCAATGAACTATAAGCAAAAGGCAGCTGATCTCAACAATGTGAAATCAGCTGCCTAAGCAAGGTTCAAAATATTAAATTTTACCGGTCATCAGTACCATTTGACTTTGAACCGATTTTTACGCCAACCTCTTTTTTAACATATTTCGCCATCCAAAGTAGCTTAATCATAGGCTCGGGTCTCGGGATCAAATAACATATTGTATACCACTTTGACGGTTGCAACGGTCTTGAAAAGCGCTGTAATCCACCAATTAGCCCAGGCAAACCAGCCCGCGCGCCAAACAAAACGGTTTGATAATCCCTTGTGTCGCCGGTAGTTAATCGCAACAAGTAATTGCATCATACCAACGATAAATTGGACAAACAACAAAATCGCACCACTTGTTGCCACAACATAGGCAATTTCAGACGTATGAATGGTGAGTAATAAATATATTCCCCATAAAATTAGCGCTGTCATATACCATGACCAAGCCAGCATAATCCACTCGCCAAGCCACAAACGAACGACACGACGATACCGAATTGGTTGAAAAACAATGTCACGACTATGGGCAAATAAGTTTTCAATCACGGCTGCATTCCAAACAAACCGTTCTGAAATCCAACCACGTAAACGCGTTGGTGTCACCCGCGTACTTGTTGCAAAGGTGTTGTACCGAACGACCCAACCACGCAACTGTAACCGCCAGAACAAATCTGTTTCAGCACCAATGCGATTTGATCGCCAAAGTCCAATTGCCAATAGCGCCGTGCGACGGTACATAATCGCCTCTTTTTCGACACGAATCATCACATCATGCCACGCCTGTTTACGCCGATCGGCAGCCAGTTCAACGGCCGCATCCATTTGAGCGATTGTGGTGGCAAAGCCATCAGCTTGTTGCGGTAGCGTTTCAAGCATAACGGCACCAACGCGTGATGCTGATGTGCCGTTAATATCCGTCATAAACAAGGCTAACGTTTCTTCCAAAGAATCACCGCTAACTACGCCGTGTACGGGTAATGTCAATACAAATTCACCACGACTGAACATCGCGCCTTGTGACAACAAGTTCGCTGAATTCGTAGCTGCCGTAAATTCAATCACCCGCACCATTTGATGTTGTGCAACGATTTGACGAAGTCGGCGTAAGACCGCAGCTGTTTCAGCTGTAACCATCACCAACACCTCATACCGCTGATATGTCAACGATGTCCGCATGGTCTCAAGTTGGTGCTGTAGTTCGGTGACATCCCCACCAAAGGGCAACACGATCGACACAAGTGGCTGGGTGCCTGCTGTCATCTGTGCTGTCCGACGTGCAACTTGCTTGTCAAATAGCAAATCCTCTATAAAGCGTACGGTTCCTGCAATAACCGGCGTGAATACAAACGCCACAATTAAAACAAGTACCGCCCGATTAAACATCATCATGAGCGCGCCTCGTTTTCATCTAATGCTCTCAAAGCGACATCTGACAAAAAATTCAATGGTGTATTAGCATGTGGCTCAAACATCATATCGCTAAACGCTAGGTCTTCCAAAGTGACCTGATGGTTCAATGCCACCGCCATCATATTAAACATCTCCGTGAAATCGCGCTTTGATTGCATTTGTACACCAAGCAATACATGGGTTATGGGATCAAAAATGACTTTAATCCAAATATGGGTATCTTCATTATCAACAACCATATAATCAGCAACCCGATCGGTTTCAAGAACATACTCGGCAACCGCCCGATTGACAAAACGTGCACTATCAGCAGTTACGCCAACTCGCATAAAGAACCAGTCAAATAATTTCACGCCATAAGCGGCTTGGCTACCCGGCGAACTAATACGCTTTTCAAACAAATTTTCAGCCGCCAAAATCCCTTGGCGCACGGCACCGGATGCATGCATAATCGACCAGTTTTCCTGCAGTTGTGGATTTTTCGAAGTCGCTGCATCACCAACCGCTAAAATGTAGGGATTGGTCGTATACATATACTCATCCACGACAGCTGAACGATTAACACCAATTGTGACTTCGTCGCCAACGGTCATTGTATTCGCGAGCATACCAATCGTGACGATGACCTCGTTTGCTTCATACGTGTCCACTGCCGTTTCGATGACAACACCGCGATCTGCGACGTCTTCCATCCGTCGCACATCAACGTTCGTGATGACATCAATACCGTGTTCACTTAATAAGTCAGCCAGCCGTTGTGAAAAATCATGGTCAAAATAACCGGATGCTAGACTATCGTGATTATGTAATAACGTGACTTTCGCCCCAGCGTTTCGCATTGCCATGGCAGCTTCTGTCCCTGCCAAACCGCCTCCGAGAACAATCACGCGACGCTCGGAAACATCCGCCGCATTGTCAAATGCCTGGCGCAATGCAATGACATCATCAACTCGCTTCAACAAGTGGACATGTTTACTTTCAAAACCTGGCACCGCTGGAATTCTTGGCGTTGATCCAGTCGCCAAAATCAAACGATCGTAGCGCACTGTCGTTTGTTCACCAGTTGCAACTGCTTCCAAATTAAGCAACCGTTGATCAGCATCTAACGACAAGACATTAACACCAAGACGTAAATCAACGCCTAATGTTTGTAACTGATCATCTTCACAATAATCCGTCGCAGCCGGCGAATCAATTTCGCCATTCAAATACATATGGGCGCCTGCACCAATAAACGAAAGATGCGTCGTCCGTCTATCAATCAAAGTCACCTCGGCATCCGCGTACTTTGCGACCACGCGTTGGGCCGCGGCAATACCCGCATGTGAGGCACCAACAATAACAACCTTCATGTTTGCCTCTTTCTAATCTCTAATTTAAATCCGGTTCAGATGATGCGCAGTCGTCAAATACGTGTACAACTCATTAATGGTCTGTTGTTCATCTGACAAGTCAAGCTGTAATCGACGTACGAAGCGACGGTGTTGCGCGACTTCATTACGTAGATCAGGATGCAAAACTACCCGCAAGTTACCGGCTAACGTATACAGCGCCTCTGGCAGTGAATAGGCCAAATTACGTTCAAAATAAGAAATCACCAGTGCAACCGCACTTTCCGATTCGCGCACATCAGCCGGCAAAAAGTCATCCTGCTGCAAAGTTGTTGCCAATTGGTTAACCATTGCCAAATTTTGCCAAAGTGCTGGCAAAATCACAGCATCATCACACAACAAATGGTCACTCACACGTTGATATAACCAATCGTGTAGTGCGCTACTTGCCAAGGCAACACCCATGAAGAAGCCAAAAATAATGACCATGGCATACCCTAGAATAATATGTACCATTGATTGGTCTGGCGTCGATTTCATCAGCACCAGCTGTAATCCAATGTAAATCACGAACGCTAATAATGCGCCTAATAAGCCAAATAGCACGCGCCAACGTCGTAAATGTGCCATCACATCATGATGAAAATTGCGCAATAATTGCATCTGTTCTCGATTCAGATGCCGAATCTGGCGCAATTGTTCTTGAATTTTTTTAATCTTGTAATCTCAATCTCGCGTCGCATCATGTGCCTCCTGTGCAGTCGTTGTGATACGACCGTACACTTCTGCTACTTCACCAGGTGCAAAATCGTCTTCAGGCGTCACAATTACCCACTCAGAAACGCGTGAATAATGGTCGTGTAATTCTAAATAGAAGTTTTGAACGGCCCGTTCCTTCAGCATCGCTTCTTCAGTGACAGTTGCCCAGTTTTCATTTGGCACCCCATTACGCATCGCATCATCCCCGAACCGATAATTCATCACACCAATCAGAACAAGTCCGATACTAACGAGCGAGAAAAAGCCCATATAATTAAAGGTTAAAATCCCTCTAATTAACCAACAGACCAAATTAAATAGCTGCCCATCTCCGCTAATTGCCGCGCCAATACTGATTAAAAAATAAACAACTGGCGCAACAAATAACATCCACGCAACCAACGTACCAACGATTGTTAATCGTTTCGCAGGCATAGCTTTCTTTCTTACCATTTCTCCTCCTCAATTAATTTCTCTTAAAAAACTCACTTATCAAGTATAAGTGAATAAATTTACCTACTCAATATGCATAAACAAAAAAACTCAGCCTAAAGACTGAGTTTTTATCCCACTGCTAGAACAGTCCGGTAATCCGGCCGTTTTCGTCAATATCAATATCATAGGCAGCTGGGTGACTTGGTAAACCTGGCATGGTTAGCACAGTACCAGTCATGACAACTAAGAAGCCAGCACCCAACTTCGGAATAAATTCGCGCACATGAATCTTAAAGTCCTTTGGCGCACCTAATTTCTTAGCATCATCAGACAAAGAATACTGCGTCTTCGCCATAATGACGGGCAATTTATCCCAACCACGCTTGGCAAA
This sequence comes from Weissella sp. MSCH1, assembly GCF_045799135.1. Taxonomy (NCBI): domain Bacteria; kingdom Bacillati; phylum Bacillota; class Bacilli; order Lactobacillales; family Lactobacillaceae; genus Weissella; species Weissella sp. MSCH1. Next base: position 4,385 of record NZ_JBJMBA010000028.1, read on the forward strand.
TTCGCGTAACTGCTTAGTTGCCTTATCCGATAATTCAACACCCGTACCACCATAAATGGTTTGCACGATTTTTTCGATCTTTACGACGGCATCATCATCAGCTTCGTACAAGGGCTTAAAATCACTCGCGACTTGCGCTGCTTCAGCGACCGCACCAGCTAGCTCGGTAGCCCCAGCACCGCCCTTAGCCCAGACATCAGCAACATACGCCTGCACGCCAAAGTCTCGTGCGTAGGCTTCAACCATCGCAATTTCTTCAGGCGTATCTGTCACAAAACGATTTACAGCTACGATGACGGGCACCCCATAACGGGTCATGCTCTGCAAATGTTGCCCAAGGTTTGCCAAACCCGCGGCCAACGCCTGTTCATCCGGTTCCGTTAGCGCAGTTTTAGGCAACCCGCCGTGCATCTTGAGTGCTCGGACCGTCGCCACAACCACGATGACATCAGGATACTTACCAAGCAATGGTGTTTTAAAGTCCAAGAACTTTTCACCACCCAGGTCAGCCCCAAAGCCGGCTTCAGTCACCACATAGTCTGCTAACTGTAGCGCCGTCTTAGTCGCACGAATTGAATTGGTACCTTGGGCAATATTGGCAAATGGACCACCGTGAATTAAGGCTGGTGTATGTGCTAACGTCTGAACCAAGTTTGGCTTAATGGCATCCTTCAACAAAGTCGTCAACGCACCTGCAACACCCAAATCCTTAACTGTGACTGGCTCTTTGTCATATGTGTAACCAATGACAATGCGTTCAATGCGAGCTTTCATGTCCATCAAGTCGTGTGACAAAGTCAAAATAGCCATCAGCTCTGATGCAACCGTAATATCAAAGCCGTCTTCACGTGGCACACCTGAAGTTGGTCCACCCAAGCCAATTGTCACGTGACGCAAAGCACGATCATTAACATCCAAAGCACGCTTCCAAAGTAACCGGCGTGGGTCAATGTTCAACGGGTTGCCTTGATAAATACTATTATCAATGACGGCCGCCAACGTATTGTGAGCACTCGTCAAGGCGTGAAAATCGCCAGTAAAATGCAAATTAATATCAGCCATTGGCACAACTTGGGCATAGCCACCACCAGTTGCACCGCCCTTAAGTCCCATTACCGGTCCCAAAGAAGGTTCACGAAGAGCCACCATTGTTTGCTGGCCAATTTCATTCAAAGCATCAGCTAGTCCGACCGTCACCGTTGACTTACCTTCACCAGCTGGAGTTGGATTAATTGACGTCACCAAGACCAACTTACCAAGTTCAGCCTTGTGAGCCGTTTCATCAACTGAAATTTTGGCCTTATCACGACCGTATGGTTCCCATTCTGCTGGCGTTAAACCAGCCTTTTCAGCAATTTTTTCAATGGGCCACACTTCTGCAGCTTGCGCAATTTCAATATCTGTTTGCATCCCCAGACACCACCTTATTTTCTTTTTCAACTGCTTGATAACCGATATCATGACGATATTGTAGCTTAGTCGTCAATGCATCAAGGACCGCGTAGACCTGTGCTTGAGCCCTTGTCGCGCTCGTCGCCGATGCCACAATTGTTACCACTCGGCCACCACTTGTTATAAGTTTATCATCATTTTGTCCAACCCCGGCATAAAATGACCTTATTTTAGGCATTGAAATTGTAGGTACGATAGCGCCAGCTTCTGGGGCAACTGGATAACCTCGTGCAGCCAGTACAACTCCTAAAAAAACATCCGCGGTTTGCCACTGAACAACTGGTTGGCGACCATTGACCAACTCGTGCACCAGTTCATAAAAATCACTCTGGAGCTGTGGCAAAACCACTTGCGTTTCAGGGTCACCAAAGCGGACATTGTATTCAATTACCTTTGGGCCATCTGCAGTCAACATCACCCCGGTGTATAGCACACCCGTGAACGGGGTATTATTAGTCGCCATTTCACGCAGCAATGGTTCAACCAATCGATCAATCGCATCTGACACGATGTCGTCAGTTAACCACCGGACTGGACTGTACGCTCCCATGCCACCAGTATTTGGTCCCAAATCGCCATCTAATAATCGTTTGTGATCTTGGGCAACTGGCGTGTGAACGATGCCGTTTGGCCCCACCAAACTAAAGATTGAAAACTCAACACCCCTTAAAAAGGCTTCAATGACTAGCTTGGCCTGCTGGTTGCCTTGATAAAGTTCCTGTACCGCACGCAACGCAGCTTGACGGGTCGGATAAATCGTCACACCTTTACCAGCCGCCAAACCATCCTGTTTCACCACCACTGGTTCTTCACTGGTCATAATGGCACGTTCTGCTGCTGGCCAAGACGTTACAGTTACCGACGCAGCTGTCGGAATACCTGCAGCTACTAAGCGATCCTTGGCAAATGACTTCGACCCTTCAAGCTGTGCTGCGGCCTTCGTTGGACCGAAAATTGGCAAACCAGCGGCTTGAAAGTCATCAACAATTCCTGCAATTAAGGGTTCTTCAGACCCAACAAACGTCAAATCAATCGCCGTCATGGTTGCAAAATCACGCAATGCATCGATATCCGTCATCGGAATACCCACGGGGTGAATTTTATCTGCCTGCATGCCAACATTGCCTGGCGCCACATAGACCATTGTCACTTGATCGCTTTTTGCAAACGCTTGTGCCAAAGCATGCTCACGTGCACCCGAGCCAATTACAAGTACTGTTGCCATAGTTTAGTTTCCTCCACTAATGCTTGAAGTGTCGTACGCCAGAAAATACCAACGTAATGCCGAGCTCGTTTGCCTTATCGATTGAGGCCTGATCCTTAATTGATCCACCTGGTTCAACAATCGCTTTAATACCGTGACTAGCTGCGTAGCTCACCGAATCATCCATTGGGAAAAAGGCATCTGATGCCAAAACAGCCTCACCATACCCTGGCTTACTTTCTGCCTTGTTAATTGCCAATTTGACTGAGTCAATGCGATTTGGTTGCCCTGCACCAACGCCTAATGTTTGACCATCACGTGCGACCACAATTGCATTCGACTTGACGTGTTTGACGGCTTTTTGTGCAAAAACCATCGCTGCCAGTTGAGCCGCAGTTGGCTGGATCTGACTAACAACTGTGAAATCGGCGATTGTTTCGGTGGTTAAGTCGCGTTCCTGCATGACCATGCCGCCCAAAATCGCAGTCGTTTCAAGTTGTTGCGGCAGCTCAGTCGTAAACGGCAACGTCAACAGTCGTAAATTCTTTTTCTTAGCTAAAACAGCGTACGCGTCATCAGTAAAGGAAGGCGCAATAATAATTTCCAAGAAAATTTGATGCATCTTTTCAGCTGTTGCCAAGTCAACTTCACGATTCAAAGCCACGATGCCACCGAAAATGGAGATATCATCAGCCGCAAAGGCCGCATCCCATGCTGCCTCAATCGTTGCTCCCTGACCAATGCCGGCCGGATTCATATGCTTCACCGTCACCACAGTTGGCGCAGCAAACTCCGCGATAATTCGCAACGCTGCATCTGCATCGCGAATGTTGTTGTATGACAATTGCTTGCCATGCAAAATATCTGCGCTTAATACTGAATAGTCACTGCCTAACGCATCGCGATAAGCAGCGGCTTGTTGATGCGCATTTTCACCATACCGCAGCGTGTCAAATCGATCATAGGTCAGCGTTTGCTGCGTTGGAAATTCTTCGGTTGTCAGATATGTCGCAATAAGCGCATCATAGGCGGCTGTGTGGCGGAACACTTTCGCCGCCATTGCTTGACGAAAATCAGCTTCATCAGCTGTTCCGGATTGTAGCCGGTCAAGTACGATTTGGTAATCCGCCGGGTCGACCACCGGTAACACGCCCGCATAATTTTTAGCCGCCGACCGCAACATTGATGGCCCACCAATGTCAATATTTTCAATGGCCTCTGATTGCGTGACACCTGGCTTTTGAATTGTCGCTTTGAACGGATACAAATTAACAACCACCAGATCAATCGGGGTGATGTCATACTTGGCTAAGGTAGCCATATGCGCCTCATCATCACGCCGTGCTAATAAGCCAGCATGAATACGTGGGTGTAAAGTTTTAACCCGGCCATCCAGCATTTCGGGAAAATCAGTTACCGTATCAACCGGCGTAACTGGTAAGCCGGCTGCTTCGAGCACGGCCAACGTCCCACCGGTTGAAACTAATTCAAACCCCAATGTCTGTAGCGTCGTCGCGAATGGGACAAGGCCGGCTTTATCTGAAACACTTAGTAATGCACGCGTCATTTTACAAATACTCCTTTTTTAATCAACATCGCAACCGTGGCTGGATACAACGTATGCTCAACCGCATGAATTTTAGTTGTTAGCTGCGCCAAATCATCTGTTGCGGTAAGTTTAACCGCCTCTTGCGCAATAATTTCACCCGAATCAACCCCATCATCGACATAATGAATGGTCACACCGGTCACTTTAACACCAGCCTGCCACGCATCCGCAATCGCGGAATTGCCAGGAAAACTGGGCAACAGCGCCGGATGAATATTCACAATACGTTGACGAAAGGCATTGACCAACTTGGGGGTCAAAATTCGCATATATCCTGCTAATAAGATGCCCACCACACCATCCGATGCCAAGACCGTTAACATGGCGTCTTCTGCCAATTCGCGTGTCGCGTAATCTTTATAGTTAATCCGCAACACCGGAATACCCGCCGTTTCAGCAAGTTGCTGGGCCCCGGTATGCCGGCGATCAACCACCACACGAACAATTTCGGCTGGCACCTCACCAGTCTGAGTCGCCTGAATAAGCGCGGCCAAATTAGTGCCAGTTCCTGATGCAAACACGGCTAACTTTGGACGGGTTATGACCATGGTTGCTTACCTCGCCAATTGAGTTTCTCTGACATGGCAGGCGTCACTGTGCCGACTTGATACGCAGCTTGACCTTCATCCGCTAGCATGGCCAACACACGCGCAACATGGGGTGGCTTCACAACCAGAATCATCCCCAACCCCAAATTAAACGTTGCCAACATATCCGGTAACGACAGCTGGCCGAGGCGTTGCAGTTCCATAAAAATCGGCAAAATTGGCCAACTGCCCCACTCTAAAGTGACCGAGACATTCGAGGGTAGGGCACGGGGCAAGTTACCCACGATACCACCACCGGTAATGTGGGCCATGCTCACGACCAACCGTTCTGCTAGTAGCGGTAAAACCGTCTGAGCATACAAGGTGGTTGGCGTTAGAAGGGACTCCTGTAGTGTCGTTGGTAACGTCGTAAAATCAGCTGTCTGTTCTAGTCCCAACACTGTACGCACCAGTGAATACCCATTGGAATGGATGCCACTAGACGCTAACCCAATCAACACATCACCAGTAGCCACACGATCAACTGTTAGCATCTCATCTCGTTCAACAACGCCAACACCAAAGGCTGCTAAGTCATAATGGTCTGGCGCATACATACCCGGCAATTCAGCCGATTCACCACCAATTAAGGCTGCTCCCGTTGCCTGGGTCGCTTGCGCAATCCCGCGAACAATCGTCGCTACCTGTTCGGGCACCATTTTGGCAATTGCTAAATAATCAAGTAAAAATAAGGGTTTCGCTCCTTGCGCCACAATGTCGTTCATCACCATCGCAACTAAGTCCTGGCCAATTGATTCGTGTCGTCCGGCCATGATGGCCAATAATAGTTTTGTGCCCACACCGTCAGTGCCTGAAATCAAAACCGGATCTCGGTATTGCGTGCCTAATGCAAACGCTGCACCAAAACCGCCAACCCCAGCAAGAACGCCTGGTGTATAGGTAGCTGCCGCATCGGCTTGCATCATGTCAACCGCCGTTTCACCGGCTGCGATATCTACACCAGCCCCCGCGTACGCATTTGCTTCTGTCATTTCTCCCCCTTTTAGCTCACCGTTTGACCGGTAGCTGGTTGTTGATCACTAATTGATGACACTTGACTTGGATGATAAGTTGTCGTTGGTTCGGTTTTAAAATCAACCTCACCCGCGGTTATCGCCGCCGTCAGCGTTTTTTCATAATCGTAAATTGGTGATGGGTAATGTCCATCAAAGTAAGCCGTCGTTAAGCCAGTCCCATTACCCGTGTATGGCAAGTCAATCGCCTGTACCAAACCAGGCACGGATAGAAAAGCTAATGAATCAGCCCCTAACATGGCCGTCATTTCAGCCAATGTATGGTTCGCCGCTAAAAGTTCCGCCGTTGTTTGCATATCAACGCCATAAAATGACGGATACTTGAAGGCTGGTGACGCAATTCGCACGTGAACTTCCTTCGCACCGGCTTCGCGCAACATTTTGACAATGTAACTTGATGTTGTGCCACGCACTATTGAATCATCCACTAGCACAACGCGTTTACCGGCAACCACCGACGGTACTGCGCTTAGCTTCATACGCACCGCCCGCTCACGGCGCTCCTGCGTTGGCTCGATAAACGTCCGAGCAATATATTGATTTTTAACCAGCCCCATTTCATTAGGTAAGCCCGTTGCCTCAGCATAGCCCATGGCGGCCGATAATGAAGAATTCGGCACACCAACCGCCAAGTCACCCGTTGCCGGCTGTTCAAGCGCTAATTGCCGCCCCATCCGTTTACGAGCAGCATGCACGTTAACACCATAAATATCAGAGTCAGGCCGTGCGAAGTAGATATACTCCATCGCATCAATATGTAAATCCGTTTTGCTCGTGTAGTGATCAATCCGTAAGCCGGCCTGGTCAATCGTTAATAGCTCCCCCGGTTGGACATCCCGAATAAACGTTGCCCCAACCGCATGTAACGCAGCTGTTTCACTAGTCACAACATACTGACCATCCGACAACTGGCCAACCACAAAGGGACGAAAACCGTGTGGATCAAGGGCTGCATACATGGCGGTTGGCGTAAGAAGCAAAAACGCGAACCCGCCCCGCACTTGTTGCAAAGCATCTTTTAAGCGATCATAAAATGTTGTCGCCGTTGAACGCCGAATTAAATGCAATAACACTTCTGTATCCGATGATGATTGAAAAATTGCCCCTTGCATCTCAAGGCTTTGGCGCAAAGATTGGGCATTCGTGATATTGCCATTGTGTGCTAAGGATAATTGCATATCGGAAAAGTTCACCATCAACGGTTGGATATTTTCAATCCCTGCTGAACCAGCCGTCGCATATCGAACGTGACCAATCGCTGCTTGTCCCTGCAAATGCGCTAACCGCGCCGGGTCACGAAAAACATCATGTAGTAAACCCAGACCACGTTCTTGCCATAAATGTCCTTGCTGATTGGCAACAATTCCTGCACCTTCTTGGCCCCGGTGCTGTAAAGCGTGTAAGCCATAGTAAGTCAAATTAGCTGCCGTTTGATGGCCCCAAACCCCAAAAATACCGCATTCTTCATTTAATGACCGAGTTTGTTCATTTAATTGCGTTGCCATGTGATTGCTCCTTCATACGCTTGTTGCAGGCGGGCCTTATCTAAGCTGACAGTCCCATCAGCTGTTGTGACAACCAACTGATCATGATGTGTGACTGTACCTAGGCGCAGATATGCTGTGTCCAGGCGTGCTTCAAAGGTGGCCACATCTTTCGCTGGCACAGTTACCAAAAAGCGTCCTGGCGTCTCACTAAATAACCAGCTGGCCGTCCAAGGCACCGTTACATCAAAACCAAATGGTGTGTTAAAGGCACTTTCTGCCAAGGACACCGCTAAGCCACCTTCCGCCAGGTCGTGGGCACTGGCAATCAGCCCCTGCTGAATCCCCGTTAACACACTTTGCTGGGTGGCTGACAATTTATCACGATTTAAACTAGGCAACCGGCCCGCAATGGCCCCAGTCTGTAGTTGTTGCAACTCAGAACCATTAAAGTCAGCTGTGGTATCACCAAGCAAATAGATGACATCATCTGGCTGCTTAAACGAAATCGTTGTGATATCAGCAGTATCAGTATGTAACCCAACCATGCCAATCATTGGGGTCGGATATATCGCAGCACCGTCGGTCTCGTTATACAACGACACATTACCGGAAATAATCGGCGTATTAATCTGTTGCGCCATCTCGTTAATACCGGCTACCGATTGTGCCAATTCGTAATAAATTGCTGGATCATCCGGATTACCGAAATTCAAGCAATCTGTAATGCCGATTGGCAACGCACCAGTGGCAATAATGTTGCCAGCTGCCTCAGCGACTGCGCGTTGCCCACCGATATAAGGATCGAGGTAGGTAAATCGTGCGTTCACATCCGTTGTCATGGCTAATGCCTTTTTGGTGCCACGTAAACGGACAACAGCCGCATCACCACCCGGCTTAATCACCGTATTAGTTCGGACCATACTATCGAAATGTCTGAACAAGCTCGCTTTCGAAGCAACCGTTGGCCGTGCCAATATGTCATGCCAAACTGTCGTCAAGTCAGCCACACGCGGTGTAAAATCTGGTGCTGGGTCTTGCAGACGTGCTGGTTTCACCTGCTGCATGCTTTGTTTAGGGGCCTGTGTCAAAAAATTGACTGGTAAATCAGCTACGGTCTCGCCATGCCAGGTTAATTCATACCGCCCCGTTGCCGTAACTTCGCCAATCACAACTGCCTCTAAGTTAGCTTGCTGAAAGACTGCCTGCACGGCTGCTTCATGACCTTTTGTCACAACTAACAGCATGCGTTCTTGCGATTCAGATAACATGAGTTCATAAGGCGTCATGCCCGTCTCGCGTTGTGGTACATTGTCTAATTGCAAGTGAATGCCCATTCCTGCTTTGCCAGCCATTTCAGCTGACGAAGATACCAAACCAGCTGCGCCCATATCCTGCACCCCGACAATGACCTCGCCAAATTGCTGAATTGCTGTCAAAGTTGCATCCATCACCAGCTTTTCTAAAAAAGGATCCCCCACTTGGACAGCTGAACGATCTTGTTCGGCATCTGATGAAAATTCCGCGGACGCAAAGGTGGCACCATGAATGCCGTCACGACCAGTTTTTGCCCCGACATACAGAACAGTATTACCACTACCATCGGCGCGCCCGACCTGCATCCGTTCCTGATCAAGTACGCCAACAGCCATTACATTAACCAGTGGATTGCCTTGATAAACCGGATCAAAGCCAATCTCGCCACCAACGGTTGGAATGCCAATCGCATTGCCATAGCCAGCAATTCCATCAATCACACCGGTTAACAGATGTTGCGTACGAGCATCTGTTAACTCGCCGAAACGCAAACTATCAAGCACCGCGATTGGTTGCGCGCCCATTGAAAAAATATCCCGTAAGATACCACCAACTCCTGTCGCGGCACCTTCATATGGTTCAACTGCTGACGGGTGGTTGTGAGATTCAGCTTTAAATACAACGGCCTGACCATCGCCGATATCCAAAATGCCAGCACCCTCACCCGGTCCTTGTAAGACACGCTCATTGGTTGACCAAAACGTCCGGAGCACTGGCTTAGATTTCTTGTAGGAAACGTGTTCTGACCACATGGCTGCAAACAACCCCGTTTCCGTATAATTAGGCAAGCGTCCCAATGTTTGCTTAATTAACGTGTATTCATCGTCCGTTAATCCCCACGCCTGATATGGTTTCGTGGCGGCAATTTCTGCCGGTGTAGGTTCATGCGTTGTTGCCAACAATGCTGTCATGCCTTTACAGTCTCCTTCGTCATAATGGTTGCTAGTAAACTTTCAAAAAATGGTCGTCCATCCGTATTACCAAGCAATGTCTCAACTGCTCGTTCTGGATGTGGCATCAAGCCAATCACATTCCCACTGCGGTTCGTAATCCCGGCAATCCGATCAACAGAACCATTTACATCAGTCGCATACGTTAAGACAACCTGCCCATTTTCATGCAACATTCGCACCGTTGCATCATCAGCAACATACCGGCCCTCGCCGTGCGCAATTGGTAATTTAATCGTTGTTGTTGCATCAATATATTGGTTTGTGAAGGCCGTTTGTCGATTAGTAATCGTTAGCTTAACCTCATCACAGATGAACCCCGGTGTCTGATTCATCATCAATTGCCCAGGTAGCATCCCCGCCTCCGTTAAAATCTGAAAGCCATTGCACACTCCCACCACCAGCTTCCCGGTTGCAGCCATTTTTTGCACGGCCGTCATTACGGGCGCGAAACGTGCCACCGCTCCTGTGCGTAAGTAATCACCATACGAAAAGCCACCTGGTAAGAACACCGCATCGTACGCCGACAGGTCAGTCGACTTTTCGGTCACAAACTGGACCTCCGCGCCAAAGTCCTGTAACGCATAATACATATCAAAATCACAATTTGATCCGGGAAATTGAATGACCGCTGCTTTCATCTTAAGCCTCCACTTCTGCTAGCATCGTGATGCGATACGCTTCTGTGTTTGGATTAATTAGTAGCGCTTCAGCCAGGCTGGTGGCCTCATCATACGCACTTTGTTCATCGGTCGCCGTTAACTTAACTTCAAAATATTTCCCTTGCGTCACTGACGTTATCCCTTGATAATCGAGACGCGCAAGAGCATCCTTAATTACTTCACCCTGAGGGTCCAAAATTGATGGCTTATAAGTAACTGTAATCTGTGCAGTGTACATGCTTACTCTCCTAAATATGTCGTTAATCTGTGCAAAACGGTTGTGTATCCATCACGTAAGTCGCCCGTCCCCTGACGAAAAACGTCTTTATCTAAGGATTGGCCGGTGGCTTGATCAATCAGGCGCATATTATCTGGTGACAGTTCATCGCCTAACGTCAACACACCCGTAGCGTCCAGGCCAAATTCCAATTTAAAATCAATTAACGTAATACCCACAGTTTCAAACAATTGGCGGAGTTGCCGATTAACTGTTTGAGCAACTGCCTCGATTTGGGTTAACTGACTTGGCGTCGCTAAGTTGAGGGCAAATATTTGCGATTGATTCAATGGTGGATCATCAAGGGCATCGTTTTTAAAGTAATATTCTTGCACCGTGGGTGAAAGGGGGGTCAACATTGGCACCGCGTAACGCGTTGCAAAATGGCCCGCCGCATAATTACGAATCACAACTTCAATTGGCAACATGTCCAGTGCCGTCACCAACACATCACGTTCGCCGACTGCTTGTTGAAAGTGTGTCACAATGCCTTGCGCCTTTAAAAAGCGAAACAATTGCTGACTGATTTGAGTCGTTAGCCGTCCCTTATCGCTAATTTCGGCTTTTTGTTTGCCATTAAGCGCTGTTGCTTGATCCAAGCTATGGAGCCACAACACATTCGGATCGTCCGTGGCATACACTGCCTTTGCTTTGCCTGTTGTTAATAAAGCCCCTTGTACAATTGTCATAACCTTGTCCCCCATTCGCGCAAATCTTTCATAGCTGCCATGCCAGTGGCTGTAATGTGGCCCATTTTCCGTCCCGGCTTCACTTCACGTTTACCGTAGTCGTGAAAGTGCCACCCCTCATGTGTCGCTATATCTTGGCGTGCCTGTATAATCTGATCCCCTAATAAATTCAACATGATAGCCGGTGCATATTGGGTAATCACCGGAATCGGCAAGCCCGTAATACTTCGAATATGGCCTTCAAATTGTGAAACATTCGTCGCCTCGATGGTTAAGTGCGCAGAATTGTGGGGACGTGGGGCTAATTCGTTGATATACACACGCTCCCCCACCACAAATAGCTCGATGCCTAAAATGCCCACAAGTTGCAGCGCATTGGCAATGGTCGTCGCAATGGTCTCAATTTGCTTGGCAATCTGTGGTGATAACGTTGCCGGTGCCGCGGACACTCGTAAGATATGGTGCTGATGCTCATTGACCGTCACCGGCCAAGTTCGAATTTCACCCCGACCATCGCGAGTTACCATCACGCTCAATTCCCGATCAAACGCTAACTTTTTTTCCAAAACAAGGGCGATATCAGTCGGTTGTTGCCAATGTGCTAACAAATTTGCTAATGCCTCGGTATTGGGAATATCCCATTGGCCATGACCGTCATAGCCCCCCGTTGCCGTTTTCAAAATTGCTGGCAACGATACTTCATGACATCGGGCATCCAAAGTGACCAAGTTATCCACGGCTGCGAATGGGGCAACTGGTAAGCCCAACGCTGCCAAGAATTGTTTCTCACGCAACCGGTTCGCTGTAATGTTTAATAACGCCACCCCTTGGGGTAACTTTTCAGCTGGTACGGCAGTCTGTAATGCCGTCTGATCCACATTTTCAAATTCATACGTCACAACATCCGCTTGATTAGCAAGATTACGCAGAGCCGAAACATCATCGTAGCTCGCCACAATTTGTTGATCTGCAACCAAGGCTGCTGGCGCATCAACTTGCGGATCCAAGACAATAACCTGATACCCCATTGGTTTGGCGGCCAAGGCTAACATTTGTCCCAATTGACCGCCACCAACGATACCGATAGTGGCTGGTGGCAAAATTTGTTTAGTCATGTAACAACGCCTCACTCTCAATCGATTGTTGGCGTTGTCCTTCTCGGAATAAGGCTATTTTATCGGCCAGTTCTTGCTCCGCAATGCCCAACATTTGGATTGCCAAATAAGCAGCATTCTTAGCGCCTGCGGTCCCAATAGCCACCGTCGCAACTGGGACACCAGCTGGCATCTGCACGATACTCAGCAATGAATCCATCCCCTGCAAAGCGTGTGATTGGATTGGAACACCAATTACTGGTAACGTCGTCTGCGCTGCCAACATGCCAGGCAAATGGGCAGCACCGCCAGCGCCAGCAATAATAACCCCCATGCCATTGTCCCGTGCATTTCGGGCAAACGTTGTCATCTCCTCAGGCATTCGATGTGCCGAAATAATATGTGTCTCAACTGCAACATCAAACGTTTGTAAGACCGCGACCGTTTCTTTCATCGTTGACCAATCTGAAATCGATCCCATTACTACCGCAACACGTACCATTTAGCTTCCACCTCATTTTTAGTTCGTCTTTACAACTATATATAACCACCACGACGATTAAATGTACAGTTTTATCAGTATAAGTCATTAAAATGAAACATATTAGTTCGTGTTTAACCGTTTTTGCATCTTTGTAAAACGAACAAAGGCATATTTAACTAAGAATTTTCTCATGAAACCGTTATCATTTTAAATGATGACAAAAAAATCCCATCTCAATACTAGGCGCTGCACCTAGATTGAGATGGGATACTTTTTTAATTACATAACTGGCGTAGCTAGATACGCCGAAATTTGGGCAATCGTAATAAATGGCAAATCCAAGCGATCAGCTAATTCAAACAGATCATCGCGGCGGGCCATCGTGCCATCTGCTTTCAGGACTTCAATAATAACGGCGGCTGGTTCTGAACCAGCTAGGCGCGCCAAATCAACGGCCGCTTCAGTATGTCCAACGCGCTCAGTCAGCCCACCAGCTAAGGCTGTTAATGGCTGGGTGTGGCCTGGCGCATTGAAATCCGTCCGAACGGCGGTCGGATTCGCAATGTGCCGAATTGTCGCGGCCCGATCAGCCGCTGAAACGCCAGTCGTAACCCCGGTTGCTGCTTCAGTCCCATCCACTGTATACGTAAAAGGCGTCTGGTGAGGATCTGTTGAATCAGCCACCATATCAGTCAATCCAAGCCGTGCCGCAATTTCTGGTCCAACAGGCGTGCACATCAATCCAGCCGCTTCACGAAGCATCATATGCACCGTTTCTGGTGTGATATCAGCAGCCAATGCCACTAAATCACCTTCATTTTCGCGACTCTCATCATCTGCCAAGATAATAACGCCCCCTTGACGCAACGTTTGCAAAGCGTCCGGTACAGTGTCAAATGCAGTCTTCATGTTGAATATCTCCTTTATGCTGATCCATATGTTCCCGATTACAAGCTCTAGCATATCGAGATACTGGCCAAACACAACCCGCATTACCCATCAATCTACATCAATCTGACGAACGTTCGCGTTTCAACCGTTAACCTGCCCCGATTTCAGTTAGCAAACCGTTTCAAAAAACATCACCAAACTGCGTCAATCGTTTAATGCTTAAAAATGTTCGGCATATTCGAGCAGTCACACGCCACAAAAATGAACGTCAAAAAAAGGTCGCAAATTCGCCGATTTTAATTCGGCGGATTTGCGACCTTAGCAAGTAGGACATAAACTGCCATCCCACCCTTATTTCTTAATCATTATTTTTGGTGCCGAAGTAACGTTCAGAAACTTTATCCAACGTACCGTCCTTCTTAAAGCTCGTTAAGACCTGATTGACCTTTTCTCGTAAGGTCACATCCCCCTTACGGAACCCCACACCATACGCATCTTCACCATAGCCCGTCTTAATAATTTCAAAATCAGCCGGATTAGGTTCGTGGGCCACATAATAACGGGCATAGTCCCTATCAATCAAAACTGCGCTCACACGGCCAACTTGCAAATCATTCAAAGCTTTATCGAACGTATCATATTGTACCGGTGCTGACCCCAAAAAGTCCTTTAACACCTTGGGTTTCTCGTTGAAGACCGTCAAACCGGCTGAACCAGTCTGAACAGCTAACGTCTTACCAGCCATCTGTTTAATCGTATCGATGTGGTTACGCTTTAATGTGACAAGCACTTGTGAATCGTTGTGATATGGTACCGAGAAGGCGACCTTCTTTGCTCGAGCTGGCGTCATTGTATAACCATTCCAAATCATGTCAATGTGCCCAGTATCCAACTCCGTTTCCTTCATTGACCAGTCAATGGCCTGAAACTTAACCCGCAACCCCAATTTTTTGAAGGTTGCCCGGGCCAGATCCACATCAAACCCAACTAACTTACCAGACTTGTCCCGATAGCCCATCGGCACAAAGGTATCATCGAGTCCAACAACAACCGTCTTGTCCGCAGTCACTTTGCGCCAAGTATCATTTGCATGTGACGTTCGATACCAAACAAAGCCAACCAGCAAAGCCAGGACGACGAGTACAATCCCGTTCCCAATAATTTGGCGACGCCAATTAATCTTCTTTTTCATACGCAGCCCCCTAGCGTTCTACATCTGTCCCAAAATCAAATGTCTTATCCGCGACCGCTTCCGCAAACGGCAAATCGTGCGTCACTACCAACTGCGTTACCCCTTGTGCTTGCAATTGCTTAATGACCGCAATCACACGTTCTGTTGATTCGGCATCTAAGCCAGATGTTGGTTCATCATATGCCAAAATGCCCGGCTTCATCGCCAAAGCTCGTGCAATTGCCACACGTTGCTTCTGGCCACCAGATAATTGGAATGGATATTGATCAGCCTGGGCGGTTAAGCCCAAATCTTGCAACAAACGATCTGCATTATCAGCTGCCTCAGCCTTTGTTTCATGGTGAACCAATTGCGGTGCCAACATCACATTTTCTTTAACGGTATATTGCGGAAACAAATTAAAATCTTGGAAAATGACCCCTACTTGGGCACCTGTGCGTTCACCTGTTAAATCAAGTGCTTCACCATTTAAAATCATCTCACCGTCATTCGCAGGCAATAGCCCAGCCACAATACGTAGAAAGGTCGTTTTACCAATTCCAGATGGACCAACGATACTAAGGACCTCACCATCATTAACTGTTAAATTCATATTTTTGAAAATCGTCCGCGTATCGTACGACTTCGCTAAGTTTTTAATTTCAAGCATGGCTCTCTCCTTAACGGTAATAGTTCATCTTCGTCTCAACACGTCGTTGAATAACGGTTGCCAAAGCTGTTAGTAGCAAATATAGCAGTCCCACTAGCAAATAAGGCATCAATGTGACGTCTCGTGATGCCGCAATATTACCAGCTCGCATCAAATCACCAAGTCCAATGACGTAAACCAGTGACGAATCCTTGACCAGGGTCACCACTTCGTTACCTACGGAAGGCATCACAATCTTGACCACTTGTGGCAATACAATTTTACGCATTGTTTGCCAACGCGTCAGACCAAGTACCTTCGCACCATCATATTGACCTTGTGACACGCTTTGGAGCCCACCACGGAAAATTTCAGCAAAGTAGGCCGCATAGTTCAAAATAAATGTGAACACCGCCGCCTCAAAACGAGGTAGTGTGATAATGTGGGCCAAACTTAATCCGTAGTAAACAAAGACGATTTGCAATAGCAATGGCGTACCACGCATCACCCAAATATAGGCGTTCGTCACCCAGCGTAGTAAATAAATATCTGATTTTAACGCTAAAGCAACTAAAATACCAAGCGGTACTGACCCAATCAGCGTCAATGCAAAGACACCAAATGTCATTTTCAATCCGCTTAGCAGACTCGGCATAATCTGCAACATGTACTCCATAGCTTTCTCCTTAACTAAACAAAAAAGCCCTCAAGCAACCTAAATAAAGGTTACTTGAGGACGACTAATTTCGTGGTTCCACCTCAATTTTGCTATTTGTTACCAAATAACACTCAGACCCCTGTTCAAAACAGGCGCGCGTCGATAACGAGACGAAGCGGGTACAGTTTTGACTTGTACCGATAATCATGGGTGTGGTTCATTTAGGTCATTGGTTGCTTCCCAGCTTCTGCACAACTCTCTAAGCAATGACGTTAAACTACTCGTCCAATCAAATCTTTATGAGATTACTTTAATTGACTTTGCACTTTAAGTCAACACCTTTGATGACCGACTTATAATCGCGTTGACCGTGACTTACCTGTCATTCGCATATTCAGATCACGCTGGTCAACATTGTACGCCGACACATCAGGCTGGCGCGTCGCATGGTATAGATAATTCATGATGCCATAAATGACGACCAAAATTAATAAATTAACAATCAACGTTGGAAACATGTGAAACATGATAAATTCGCTAAAGTTCAAATTCGTCAAATTGATAATACCAAATGCCGCATAATCAAAGACCAGGTATAAGCTCATCGAGACAAACCAAACCGCCATCGCAGACAAAAAGTTATGTGATAAATAAGCTTGGAGCTTACTTGCTGCCCAAACAGTCAGCGGGAAGCCAATCATTGAAATACCAATGATACCGCTATAAAAAATATCAAATAGTAGGCCGCCGAGGAATGCAGCGATATACAGCCAACGTCCCTTCATTTGCGAATCAGTGCCAGTCAAAATTGGCATCATCATAATAATCAATGAGAGATATGGGCTCGCCGACATCGGCGTTTTAAATAAGACTGGTGCAAAATGCAATGCAATGCCACCGTCTAACATAACCGCCAGGTACACCAACACAAAATGTAGCCATGACGTGTGAACATATTTCAACATATTAATTCTCCATTTAGTGGTTACCATCATCGTAACTAATTCATAGTAGCGCCAACCGCATTTTACGTCAACGCCTTCCGCCGAACCTGAGCGAAAAATAAAGATTTAGTAGCCTATTTTCCGGACTACTGATAAACTAAAAGTATTCTGAGGAGAGAGAAAAACTTCAGAAGGAGGCCAAGTGCCATGCAAAAGCTCAACTATGATGCGCAGGAATCTTGGTCAATGACATCAGGTCGCATGCAATCACCAATCGCTATTCGCACTGCGGAGACTGATCTGATTGACTACCCTGCGTCATTAAATTTGGCGTATGATCTCACCGGACAATACGTCCACGATACCGGCCAAGGTGTCGAAATTGGGTTAACTGGAACAGCGGTAATCGCTAACCGTCCCTTCCAGTTACAACAGTTCCATATTCACGCCCCCAGCGAACACACGCTTGATGGCAAACAATTTGATGCAGAAGTTCATTTTGTTCATCAAGCACCTGATGGTCGTCAAGCGGTCATTGGGGTGTTCTTACAAATCGGCCCGGCATCGACAACTTTTGCCACTATTTTAAGTCGCATCAATAATGATCAATCATTCAAATGTGATGTTACTGACATTCTACCCACGGATCGATCGTACTACCATTATATTGGTTCATTAACGACGCCACCGTTGTCAGAGAATGTTGAGTGGTACATTTTAGCCCAACCAATGACAATATCAGCTGATCAATTAGCAGCCTTCCATGTGCATTACGATTACAATAATCGCCACATCCAGCCACTAAATGGTCGACCAGTATTATATTACAATGAATAAAAATAAAACGACCGCCAAGTTGCGGTCGTGTTTTTTTTTTTTTTTTTGGTTTTGCAAGCGGGCGACAAGGCCCATATTAAAATAATCCCCACAACCCCCCACAAATGGGCCCACCATTATTATAAAAAATTCAAAAAAAAAAACACGACCGCCAAGTTGCGGTCGTTTTATTTTTATTGTTGTGGAATTGCCACGCTGACAACAGGCACATTATTAAAATCTGTCGCCGGCTTAATGTAAATCTTCTTTGACAAGCCGTAATTATCCTTACCGATGCTTGCAACCTTCCCAACGTACAAACCAGCCGGTGTAACACCACCCAAACCGCTTGTGGTAACCAAATCACCTTTCTTGACGTCAACGTCAGATGTAATTTGTCCCATCACAATTAGGTTCTTTGACTGATTGAAACTGGTAACAATCCCGTCAATTACTTCGCTGTTACTGTTCGTCACCCGAATAGCGAAACGGTCCGCAACTTGACTATCATCAGACAACAATTCAACCTTGGCATTCGTTGTATTAACTTGGGTGATGCGACCGATCAAACCACCTGATCCCATCACTGACAAGCCCTTCTTAAGGCCGGCATTCGTTCCCTTATTGATAATCAACTGAGATTGCCAATTACTTGGGGAACGTGAAATGACAACTGCATTCACAACCTTATAGTCGGTTAACGTGCCATCAATTTTTAATTGATCTTTCAAAGCACGGTTTTCAGCTTGCAACGTCTGTAATTGCACCTTAGATTGCGCTAAATCATCAATTTTCGTTGTTAACTTTTCATTTTCGTTATACGTGTTCAACAAATCTGTAATTGCCGCATAACTGCTACTCAATGCTTTGACGGGTGAACTCACAACACCAGACACCCATCCCGACACGTCTGACACAACACGCGTTGGCAATGCTGGCTCTTTTTGAGAACTACGTGCACGCGAACTAAGTGTAATCACACCAATCGTCACAATTGCGACAATCACTGTGACGACCAAACGGCGTGATGTAAAGATATTTTTCATCTTCCGATTGCCTTTCGTTTGATTAAAATAAACAACGCCACACCGAATGGTGCGGCGTTATCGTCTATCTTGCTTAGTTGTTCTTCAAAACATCAATTGACTTCAATGCTTCACCAGTACCAATCACAACTGCATCCAATGGCTCAGGCGCAACGAAAACAGGCACCTTCGTCGCTTCAGCAATTACTTCATCAAGGTGTTGCAACATAGCACCACCACCCGTCAAAACGATACCGTGATCGATGACATCGGCCGCAATTTCTGGTGACGTCTCTTCCAACGTTTCCTTAATTGCAATAATGATTTCTGAAATGACATCCTTAATCGCATCAGCAACGTCAACCGCTTCAATATCAATCGTCTTTGGCAAACCAGTTACCAAATCACGACCGCGCGCAGAAGTACCTTCCGCACTCTTAGCAGCTTCAACATCAGCTGAACCAATTTCCATCTTCAAGCGTTCTGCCGTTTGCTCACCAATCAAAACAGAATACTTTTGGCGAATATATGACATGATTGCTTCGTCAATCTTGTCACCGGCCATACGAATTGAACGTGATGAGACAATGCCACCTAATGAAATTGTGGCAACATCAGTCGTTCCACCACCAAGGTCAACAACCATTGACCCTGTTGGCTCCATCACTGGCAAGCCAGCCCCAACAGCAGCAGCAAATGGTTCCTCGATAACATAGGCATCACGAGCCCCAGCGACACGTGCCGCATCAATAACCGCACGACGTTCAACAGCCGTAACACCTGATGGCACACCAATCGTGACGTATGGCTTAGCACCGCGGCCACCCAAGGCCTTGCCCAGGTAATACTTCAACATAGCAACCGTCGTCTCGTAATCGGCGATAACACCATCGCGCATTGGGCGGATTGCCTTAATTGAGCCTGGCGTACGACCAAGCATATCCTTCGCAGCCGATCCAACTGCGACAACTTCATTCGTCTTTGTGTTACGAGCCACAACTGATGGCTCACGAAGCACAATTCCCTTACCTTCAATGTATACCAACGTGTTGGCAGTTCCTAAGTCGATTCCGACATTACGAGTTCCAAATGAAAACACGGCTTCTATCCCTTTTCTTTACAATATTTTATAGTTGATTTTTCTATGGCCTGACATAAGCATTCTAGGCACGTCAGCAGTTATCACCCACCACCGTAACCTAGTCACCCTTATCAACTGCAAAAAATAATCTCACTGCCCAGACAAACTTCAAGGCTCAGATTAATAATTGCTACGATAAAACGCCACACTAATTTCTTATTAAGTTTATCACACCTTATCGTTTTTCGTCCATAAGTCATACAACGTTTCAATGCTTATTTCTGTCAACCAATGTTGCGACCTTAAACTCGTATAGCCGCGACTTGAAATAACCATAAAGTCAAGAAAATGGAATTGCATGACCCCACTACACATTGCCAATTGGGTCAGTAGTTTGTGATCAGCTTGTGAGAGTCGTAAACTACCACTCGGATGATTATGAACCATAATAAAGCCGTAAGCATTCAGGGCAACTAGGCGTCGAAAAATATCACGTGGATGCACCGTCACACTGTCCAAGGTTCCAATTGCGACCCGATTAACTTCTAGCACCCGCATTTGCGTATTGACTGCTAGTATCCAACAGGTCTCTTGTGGTGCCTGTCCAAACTGCTGCACCATCGCATCACCAACTTTTTGCACCGAATCTGCAATTTCTAGCATTTACGCACCTCCATCTAGCAATACAGACGCGCAAAGCGGGTAATTATCCATTTTCCATCGTGTACCACCTATGAGAAAGGCGTATAATGGATACACATTAAGAGTCAAATGAGGTTTATTATGCGAGTTCGTAAATTTGCTCCCCTGCGCATTCCGACCACGAATGTTGCACGAGCTGTCCGTTTTTACCGTGAAGTTTTTGATTTGCCAACTGAATTTGGTGAGAATGAATCCCGGCACTTGTACTTTGATCAGCAATCAATCGTATTTGAAGAAGATCCGGAAGCCGAGCCAATTGTTGTCCAGGTCACCGTTCGTGATCACAAGGAAACCGTTGAAAATCACTTTATCAATTACTATGTCACCCAGGCCAAGCCAGCTACTGAGAGTGACGATGGTCGGCATATCATTTTCCATTTAGATGATTTTGAAGGTAACCACATCGAAGTCATTGCTAACAAATAGTTAATAGCCCCAACACGACCAAGTTCGGTCATGTTGGGGCTATTTTAATCATCATATATTTTCTGCTCGCTTGTACCAAGCATCAATCAAGGCACTTGATAACTCGGCCATTTCAGCCATACCTAATTCAGATGCCTGGTTCGCCAGTTTCCGAGCGTCATCCCAATTATGGTATTCCAATTGAGATACCAGTCGCGCCCACCAAGCGAAGCTCATTGCGGTCTTCGGCTCATTAACGATCCAATCTGCCACGGTTTTAAAACTGGCTAAATCAAAATCGTCACGGCCCAACAAAACCGTCATATAACGCACAGTCATTGCATTCAATCGTTCCATCGTACTATGTGGCCAGCTCTTGGTCCAGATTTCTGACAGATATTGTTGTGCCATCGCCTTATCAACTTCTGCAATCACCGGATACAGCAATGCCACATCCATCGCACGCCAGATTTTAACCGCTTCAAACGAATCAATCAAAATTTGTTGGGCAATTTGCGCGTGTTCATCGGGAATCAATCGCGCGTGAAGCACATCTGCTAAACTCGCGACACGCAAAAATCCGCGAGCCATCGTATTTCGGAACAGCTGATAACTGCGTCGACTCACTTCTTTGATTGTTTCTGCATCTTGGGCTTGATTTGCTGCCAACAACTCGCCCATTAATCCTTCAACTGTGTCATGCCCGTTAACCAATTCACTATTGATTTCCGCACCCGTCAAAAGTAAGTGACTCATCAATGAGATGAACCCCTCGGCAGGCAAATCATTTTCTTCATTCAAGTACCGGTAATAGCGGTTACGGCTAATGCCAATATTCGCTAATTCACGAACCGGGATGTCATTTGCTTGTCGAATCTCATTGATTCGATCACGATTAATTAAACTCATGCGTTACACCTTCCAACATCTATTCTCTCTGGATTTTTGCGCGTGTTAGCGCACGTGCCTTTTTCTCTTAACTGAGTGTACCACCGGCGAAACAGTCATTCAACTATATTCCCTTACATTTTTTATATGATTTAAAAAACAAAACTCGTCCTCACAATTGTAGCTAACTTACTACAACCGTAAAGACGAGTTTTTGTGTCTAAATTTTAGAATGTCGTTACTAGAAAATCACGCGGCCAACATAATTCCCCGCGATACCATCAAAAATCTCTTCATCGTCAACTTTGACTTCGGCTTGTTCTGACAAGCCCATGAAGATAACCATCGTGGTCGCAAGCTTGCCGGCAGCCTTAACCGCAGCAATGTCCATTGTCGCAAGCAAGTCACCGTGCTTGATTTTATCACCCACGGCCACCTTGATATCAAATGGTTCACCGTTTAGTTCAACAGTGTTGATTCCCATGTGCACCAAGATTTCCAAACCGCTTTCTGTCCGTAAGCCGATAGCGTGCTTGGTTGGTGAAACCATCGTAACCTCGGCGTCAATTGGCGCCAAGATATTGTCATCGGTTGGTTCAATGGCAAAACCGTCACCCATCATTTTTGAAGCAAACGTCTCATCCTGGACGTGTTCCAAGTGAAGTAGGGCACCGTTAGCAACCGCAAAGAAGTTTTCTTCCTTACCAGCTGGTGCTTCATCAACTGTCTTCACCTCATCAGCAGACAATGGCTTCTCCAGCTTCGATGACAACTCACCGTTATAAATCTTTTCAACGTTATCAGCCACGAATTGTACATCAGGTCCAATCACGATGTGAATTTGGTGATCATCCAAAACGTTAACACCCATGACACCAGGTGTCTTCTTCAACGCATCCACATCGGCCAGTGACGTATCTGTCATTTTGTAACGCAGACGCGTCGTGCAGTTGTACAAGTACGTCAAATTATCCTTGGCAGCTGCGTCGCCACCTAGTGCTGACCATACCATTCGGGCAGTGCGGAGGTACTTATCTTCCCCACCAACTGTTGCAGCCTTACCAACTTGTACATCGTTAGCCGCGTCATCGTCATCCTTAGGATCACGACCAGGCGTCATCAAGTTAAACTTCTTAATCGCGAATGTAAAAATACTGTAGTACAAGACCGCAAATACGAGGCCTTGCACTAGCAACATGTATGGCTTATTCGCCAATGGCATTGAATAACTCAGAATGTAATCGACTAAACCACCAGAGAACGTAAATCCTGACGTCCAGTGAAAGAAGGCCGCAATGGCCAATGACAAGCCCATCAAAACAGCGTGAATCACATACAATGGCCAAGCCACAAACATGAATGAGAACTCAAGTGGCTCAGTGACCCCCGTGAAGAAGGCCGCAATGCCAGCTGCTAACATCAATGACCCAACCCGCTTCTTTTGCGCGGGACGTGCTTGCCGATAAATAGCATAAGCACCAGCCGGTAACCCAAACATCATAATTGGGAAGAAGCCGGCTTGGTACATACCTGTTACACCCTTAACACCAGTTGAGTTCCAGTAATTACCAATATCGTTAATACCGGCAATATTAAACCAAAAGACTGAATTCAACGCGTGGTGCAAACCAGTTGGAATCAACATGCGGTTGAAGAAACCGTACAACCCGGCTCCTACCCAGCCAAGACCAGAAATCAGCTTCGCAAACGTAACCAAGCCGGTATAAACCGGTGGCCATACCAATAATAATACAACCGAAACCAACAACATCAGGACAGCTGTGATAATCGGTACTGAACGCTTACCGCTAAAGAAGGCTAAAGCAGCTGGCAACCGTACTTCGCTAAAGCGATTATACATTGCTGCCGCTAGCAAACCTGAAATAATACCCAGCAACACATTATTTGTCACCAACGCATCAAACGCCGGGTTTACGGCGCTAAGCTTGATGTTCATCAGTGCTGCGATATTCTTGGGTGCTAATAAGTTGACCGGCAATTCGTACGCCACAACAGCTGCTAGTGCAACTGCGCCAGCTTCCTTCTTCTGCACCATACCCAAGGCCAACCCGACTGCAAACAGCAAGGCCAACTGGCCCAACAAGCCATTACCGGCAAAGGCCAAAAAATTTCCAATCGATTGCGCGACACCACCCGGTAAACGCAAAATCCAATTACCAACCCCAACAAGTAAAGCCGCCGCTGGCAATACGGAAACTGGCAACATCAACGAACGACCCATTCGTTGTAGATAATCCTTCATTTTTACAATTCCCCTAAAAAATAATTAACAGTATGAATAATTTCCTATACCAATGTTTTTTATTTTGCACTTAAACCGTTGATTTGACAATGATTCCTTATGAAAAAAGGTCTATACCAACATTTGTTTGGTATAGACCTTTAACTATTCTTTAACTTTATAATAACGACTTGTAGTCCTGCCCCCAAATCATCCCCATGGCTTTTTCGCCCGTGTGGACACCAATGTAAGGCCCAATGATGCTACGTTCGACAACCACATCCGGGAACGCGGCTTGCAATTCAGCCGCCCAGCTATCTGCCAAATCTGGATGGTTACCATCAACAATGGCAACGCGTAATGGATAAGTAGCAGCATCGTGAATTGCTGTGAAGTCAGCTATCATTTTCTTCCAAGCCCGCTTCATCGCGCGTTCCTTCCCGATTGCAATGATTTTGCCATCTTCAAAGGTCAACATTGGCTTGATATTTAGCAATGATCCCAGCGTTGCCTGCCCACCTGAAATTCGACCCGTGCGTTGCAAATGACGAATATCATCTACTGCGAAATAAACATTAGTCGTTCCACGTAGCGTCGTCAAAGCCGCCAAAATTTCCGCTACATCATGGCCAGCTCGCACCATTTCGGCTGCCAACTTAGCCTGATTGCCGGCTCCAGCTGCGGCAATTTGTGAATCCCAAGCATGGATTTTAATATTATCCATCGTTTGTGACAATGATTGGACTGATGAATAGGTACCTGAAATACCGCTCGACAAAACCACGGCAATTACGTCAGTATAACCTGCTGCAGCCAAGTCGTTGAAGGCCGTCATGAAAACGCCAATTTCTGGCTGCGAGGTTGTAAATGGGGTTGCTGCCGTCCGGGCCATTTCATAAAATTCAGCCGGCGTTTGCCAATCTTCATTCTCATGAAATACTTGTGTGCCCATCATAATGGGATTATTAATTTGCTTAATATTTAAAGCTTCTAAATCTTCGGGTGAAATATAACTTGAACTATCCACCAAAACCGCGATCTTGCTCATCTTCTCTTATTTTTCTCCAAATAGTTTACGTCGTGTATTAAATTTACCACGTTTCCAATCAAAAGTGTGCCCCTAACCACGCGCCTAGCAATAAGACTGGGACGCCGCCCACAAACGCTAGTATGGTTTGGCCGATAATGTTAACCCGTTCACCGGGATTTTGTAGCCCATTTGCCAAGGCAACAATTGGGGTTGAAAAGGTTGAATAACCACCCAAAATACCAGTTGCCCAGAACGTATTTTGCATAACCGGTAACTGCATGCCATACGCAAAACCGATTAACAATGCGGCTGACAGATTGATGACCATCACCATCCAAGCACTTGCCTTACCAAATACTTTTGGCGCCAACTCTAACAAACTGAATCGGGCCATTGAGCCGAAAATCGCGCCCAGGCCTGCAACGACCATTTGTATCATGCTGCCACCACCTTTTCAGCCAAATAACGCCCCAGATAGACAACTACGACACCGCCAACAACACTCACAAGGATATACAGACCACCAATTAACCAACCGTGTGTCACCATATCTAAGATGGCTGTTGAGTATGTGGTATATGCCCCGAGTACGCCAACCATAATAAAATCAGCAACCGGTTGCGCAAGTGTCACTTTTTTTGACCAAATGACAACTAGAAAAGCCGACAAGAAAGTACCGGTCAAATTAATAATTAGCGTTGATAGCGGAAAAGCCGTGACATTAACCAGCAGCGCGACCGCTTCACGCAGACTTCCACCAAAGAAACCACCAATACCAACCGCCATTAAACGCTGCCAAAAAAGTTTTGTCATCTTTAACGATCCTCCCGATTTAAGGCTTGCATAATATCCCAAACCTTACCAAACTGCGCTTCATCAGTTAACAGGATCAACTCATCGCCCACCCGCAGGATAAAATCACCATTGGGCAACTGTTCTTCCGCGCCTCGTCGAATCCGTTGAATAAGGACGCCTTTTGGCAATTGTAATTGACGAACTTCCGCATCTTCTAATGCACTCCCTGGCGCAACAACAATCGTCATTTCTTCGAGGCGTCCCCGTAATTCCGTCAGCTGATCAGACAAACGTAACCGGGCCAACAAAGACTCGTAAATGGGTTCACCACCCAAAAAGTCGACTACAAGATACGCAATCAACGCGACCATTGCCATGGCGACCAAATGACTCATCGAGCCAACCATTTCAGCAATCAGAACAATGGCTGTAAATGGGGCCTTCGAGATGCTGGCAAAATAGCCAGCCATCCCCAAAATCATCATGTCCAATACATAGGTTGGTTGCAACCAACCTAAATGCACCAATATTGCGCCATACAAGGCACCAGCAACAGCACCAAGTGTCAAAATAGGTAAAAAAATGCCACCTGGAACGCCAGACCCAAAGGCTAAGGTTGAATAAGCAAACCGAAGCACTAGAATAAGAGCTAATAATCCAATTGAAGCGGTTGCTGTCGTTGGGTCCAAAATTAACCCGGCCCCACCACCAAGCAAGTGAGGCAACCAAATCCCGATTGGTAGCATCAATATAAAGACCACAATAAAGTGATAATGACGTGGTAGCCACGTTAAACTTGCAAATAACTTAGGCGCTGCCAACGTGGCCCGTTGATAAACATAACCAAACAACCCGAGCAAAATCCCGAATAATGGCAACCACGCATAATCAATCAAGGGTAGTGCATGCAAATTGGCCATGTGTAACACAGGTGTTAATCCAAACACGTTCACACTCACCATATCAGCCACAACGGCACTCGTTAAAGCCCCTAACCAAACCAACATCGAAAAGGTCCGATAAACCTCCTCTAACACAAACAACGTACCAGCTACGGGTGCACCAAACGCTGCTGATAAACCAGCTGCTGCCCCCATCGCAATCATTAATTTCGTATCACGGGCGTCATACCCCCGCTTTTCACCATATAACTGTGCCACGGCAGATCCCAATTGAATGGATGGCCCTTCACGGCCCAACATCGCACCAGAGCCAATTGTGATTAAGCCCGCCGTGAACTTACGCCACAGCACAGAAGATGGGTTAACCGTCATCTGTCCGGCTAATTGTCCTTCAACTTGCGGAATTCCTGATCCGTTGACATTTGGGTCACCTTTAATAATGAGCCCCACCAAAATGGTCAAACCAATCATCCCAACAATTGTGCCAACTAACCAAATTGGCCAGTTCGCAGCATGGCCAATTTGATGGTAGATATAGCGCCACTGTTCTAAAATGGCTTCCACTAGCCAGCGGAAAGCACTCACAACAATACCAACTAATATTCCCACGATTACTGCACGACCGACAACAAGCAGTCTTGTGCGATCAATTTTCATACCATACCTCCAGCAAAAAACTCACCTTCTAATTTACCACTTATTCAGCCTTTTAGGAAAACATCAGGTTAAGTCTCTAACTCACAACAAAAAAGCACTCACAAACGCGAGTGCTTTTTGTTAATAACGATTAAAGTATTCAAGCAAATCTGGCACCGTCAATTTTGCCTTATCCGCACCAGCAACATCTAACGATACTTTTCCAGCAGACATAATAATTAGTCGGTTACCATACTGAATTGCATCTTCAAGATGATGTGTAATCATCAGCGCTGTTAATGCGTCTTCCCGAATTCGTTGGTCCGTGACGCGCATCAGCTGCTCACTCGTCTTGGGGTCAAGCGCCGCCGTGTGCTCATCAAGCAACAATAACTCAGGTCGTAGCCTTGTCGCCATGAGAAATGACAAGGCTTGTCGCTGTCCACCCGATAGGTCACCAGTCGCGACATGCAAACGTGCATCGAGCCCATTTCCCATCGTCGCCGCAACCGTCGCAAACTCAGCCAGTTTTTCTTTGGTCAGCCCCCGCCACTTAAGACGACGTGACAATCCCCGCCGTTCAGCAAACAATAAGTTCTCAGCAACCGTCATGCGGGGTGCAGTCCCCAGCTTAGGATCTTGAAACACACGGGCCAAGAACTTCGTCCGTTGCGTTTCAGTTAGGCGTGTCACGTCTTGATCACCAAGATAAACATGACCGGCAGTTAACATCAGGGACCCTGCAATCACATTGAACAAGGTTGATTTACCCGCCCCGTTTGACCCTAACACCGTGACGAAATCACCTTCGTTAAGCGTCAATGAGACGTTATCTAAAATCGTCTTTTCCTCAGGTGTGCCTTGATTCACAACCACCGTTGCATTTTCTAATCTTAAACTCGTCTTAGTCATGTGAGGCGACCCCCTTACGTAATACACTATCCAGCTTGAAGTACTTGCGTAGCTGTGGCAAAATCAACGCCAATCCAAGTACGACAGCACTAAAGAGATTCAAATCATTCGCGTTAAAGCCAAGATACAAAACGATGACCAAAACAAAACGATAAAGGACTGAACCAATCACAACCGTAATCAACCGGTCCGTCAGCGTCATTTGATCAGTAAAAATAACTTCACCAATGATAATAGAAGCCAACGCTACCACGATAACCCCAATCCCCATATTTACATCGGCAAACCCGTTATTTTGTGCGACTAAAGCACCCCCAAGACCGATTAAGGCATTCGATACCATCAGTCCCATAATGGTCATATTATCTGTATTGACCCCTAATGAACGTGCCATTGCACGATTATCACCAGTCACAATAAACGCCTGCCCCAATTCCGTTTGCAAAAATGCCGCTGTGGCACCTGTCACCACAATGATAATGAGCAACCCCACCATAACCGTTGGGAAATTCTTAGGCAAGAAGTCCAAGAAAGGCGCCGTAAACAACGTTTCTTTCCCTAGGAGTGACCGGTTCGCTTGACCCATGACACGCAAATTAATCGAATAAATGGCAGTCATTGTTAAAATACCGGCTAGCAAAATAGGTACCTTACCCTTCGTATAAATCAAACCGGTCACCAGACCAGCTAACGCACCGGCTAACGCAGCAATCAAGCTAGCTAGCGCCGGGTTCATACCATTTGCAATCAATGTGACTGCCACGGCTGCCCCCAGCGGAAACGTTCCTTCAACAGTCATATCCGGAAAATCTAAAATTCGAAATGTTAAGAACAACCCAATGCCGAGTGTCGCCCACAATAACCCTTGCCCAATGGCTGAAACTAAAATGCTCATCTATGTGCCCTTTCTACTTTACAAGCTTTGCATCTGTATACCCACGAGGTAATGTCAGACCTAGTTTATCTAATTGTGCTTTGTTCACGACTAATTCGCCTGCCTTGGTAAAATCAACCGGTACTGACTTTGGGTCAGCCCCCTTCAAAATCTTGGCCACCATTTTTCCAGTCATGACACCCAATTTCGTTTGGTTAATTGATTCAGCCGCCACACCACCATCTGCCACCATCGTGTCAACCGTGGGGAAGACTGGTACCTTGGCCGTGTCCGTATTCTTGACAAGCGTCGTCATGGCACCAGCAATGGTGTTATCCGTTGGGACGAATACTGCATCGACTTGATGCCCTGCTACCATTTGTAACGACGTTTGATTTAAATCATTTGAAGAAGCAATTGTATAGGTTTTAACCTTTAATCCCGCCTGCTTAGCTAAAGTAATCATCTTGCGCGCCTCAGTCGTCGCCGAGTCATCAGAGGAGGTATAAATCACCCCCAATGTCTTAAGCCCGGGGACAAATGCACGCATCATCTTTAATTGCGCTGGCAAAGGGGCTTGATCAGACACTCCCGTCACATTACCACCAGGATTCTGGTAACTTTTTACCAACTTAGCGCCAATCGGGTTTGTAGAAGCTGAAAACACCACTGGTTGCGTCTTGATTGAATTTGCCAACGCTACTGCGGCTGGGGTTGCAATCCCAACCGATACGGCATCGTTAGCATCCGCAAATTTCGTTGCCATCGTTTTCAGATTAGATTGGTCGCCCTGCGCGTTTTGAAAATCAATTTTGACGTCCTTACCAATGTGATAACCACTCTCAGTCAATCCCGTATGAATACCCTTATTAATTGCATCCAAAGCCGGGTGAGACATAAATTGTAAAATGCCAACCGTTGGGACTTTCGCTGCCCGTTGCTCGCTAACTGACTCTTGCACGCCGGCTGCCACTAACACTGCCGCGAGTAGCCCTAACGCTACCATCACTTTCTTATTCATATCGCTATCCTCTTACTATCATGACAAAATAAAACCGCAAAAGGGTCTCCTAGCAAACCCCTCTTGCGGTAAAAAGAAAGGCCTGCGCGGTAACCCGTGCAGACCTTTCGTTAACGGAAATCAGTCGGCACAGACTCAATACGCTCTAAAAGAGCACGTACCGAATCTGTTAATCAACAATTCGGACGCGTTAGCTGCGCCACCAACCATTTAATTGTGCCATTGCATTTTGCATCACTGTTTCCACCTAACTTTTATCTTGCAATTATGATAGCATTTTAATTTTTTAAATGCAACCTAATCCAAACCAATGTTGTAATCGCCATCTTCCATGACTTCGACCTGGCCCAAACGGTAACCATTTCCAACTTGTGAAAAGAAATCGTGATTAGATGTGGTCGTTGAAATACCATTCATCACAATTGGATTAACATCTTCAGCGCCATCTGGGAACAACGGATCTTGTCCAAGATTCATTAACGCTTTGTTTGCGTTATAGCGTAAGAACGTCAATACCGATTCTGTCCAACCAATTCCATCATACAAGTGCTTAGTATATTGCTCTTCATTATTATAAAGGTCTAGCAACAAATCATACATCCACATCTTCATTTCGCTTTGTTGGTCTTCTGTCAACTCGTTGAATCCTAGCTGGAACTTGTAACCAATGTAAGTACCGTGCACGGATTCATCACGCAAAATTAGCTTGATGATTTCCGCCACATTATTCAACTTGTTGTGGCCTAAGTACCACAACGGTGTATAAAATCCTGAGTAGAATAAGAATGTTTCCAAGAATACCGACGCAACCTTCTTTTGCAAATCATCCCCAGTTTGGTAGATTTGATTAATTCGTTGCGCCTTGTATTGTAGGAAATCATTGGTATTTGTCCATGAAAAAATTTCATCGATTTCAGCGGGCGTATTCAATGTTTCAAAAATTGATGAATATGACTTCGCGTGCACTGATTCCATGAACTCAATATTATTTAAAACTGCTTCTTCGTGTTGTGTACGCACTGAACGCTTCAATGACGCCATACCATCTTGTGACTGCAACGTATCCAACAACGTTAATCCACCAAATACGTGGCCAACCAGATAATGTTCCTCTTCAGTCATCTTACGCCAGTCATCCAAATCATTTGATAACGGAATACGTGTATCTAGCCAAAATTGTTCAGTTAATTTTTCCCATGTTGCTTTATCAATCGCATCCTCAACTTCATTCCAGTTGATGGCAACGTATCCTTCAGTCATAACAATCCCCTATCACTTACACATTGAAACGGTCAGAGTTTTAAGACCCTGACCGTTTCTTAAATCATAGCTAGATTATACCAGCTTTTTGCTTATTATTTCACAATTCGCTAGATTGAGCAGCTTTCGCACTCATTCACCCCGAATTCTTCCATATCGTCTGTATACGTTCGTACATAATAAATCGACTTAACGCCCTTATGGTACGCGTACATCCGTAAAATATTTAAGTCACGGGTGGTCATTTTATCCGTTCGACCATTTTTCCATTCATACAAACCAGCTGGGATTGTCGAACGCATAAACAACGTTAAAGCCATGCCCTGATCAATGTGCTGTTGCGCAGTTGCATATACATCAATCACTTTACGCATATCCAAATTGTAGGCTGATTCATAATAGGGCAACGTGTCCGTGCCAAGATATGGTGCTGGGTAATAAATCTTACCAATCTTCTTTTCTTGACGCTCTTCAATCTTGTTAATGATTGGGTGCAAAGATGCCGTCGAGTCATTCACGTATGAAATTGATCCCGTTGGTGCGATTGCCAACCGATAAGCATTGTACAAACCGTGCTTCTGCACAGATTCTTTTAGCATCGCCCAGTCATGCTTAGTTGGGAAGTGATGTTGTTCAAAAATTCCCTGAACCTTTGCTGTCTTTGGTGACCAGTCAGCCATCAAATACTTATTAAAGTACGAACCATCCGCATAGGCAGACTTTTCAAATTCATAAAATGACTCGCCACGTTCCTTAGCAATCTTATTTGACGCCAACAAAGTATAGTAGTTCAACATCAAGAAATACGCGTTCGTAAAGTCCAATGCTTCTTCATCACCATAATACATGTGGTTTTTCGCAAAGAAAGCGTGCAGGCCCATGGCACCAAGTCCAACCGCGTGCAATTCACGATTACCATTTTGGACAGATGGCACAATATCCAGATCTGAATTATCAGATACGAATGTCAAGGCACGCATCATCGTTTCAACTGAACGGGCAAAGTCAGTGGTCGCCATCATGTTCACGATGTTGGTTGATCCTAAGTTACAAGAAACATCAGATCCCATCGTGACGTATTGTTGCTCATTATCAATCTCAGAAGCTTTTTGAACTTGCAAAATTTCTGAACACAAATTCGATGAAATCACCTTACCGTGGATTGGGTTGGCAGCATTGACCGTGTCAATGTTAATCACGTATGGGTAACCTGACTCTTGTTGCATCTTAGAAATTTCGTTTTCCAAATCGCGAGCTCGAATCTTGTACTTTTTAATCTTAGGGTTTGCAACCATGTTGTCGTATTCAGCCGTAATATCAATGTAGTTAAATGGCTCACCATATTCACGTTCAACATCATAAGGCGAGAACAAGAACATATCCGCATTTGAGCGAATCAAGTCATAGAACTTATCTGGGACCGTCACCCCAAGCGACAACGTCTTCACGCGAACTTTTTCATCAGCATTTTCTTTTTTTGTTGCTAAGAAACTCATGATATCCGGGTGGAAGACAGATAGGTAAGTCACCCCTGCACCGTTACGCTGTCCCATCTGGTTTGAGTAAGAGAAAGAATCTTCCAACAACTTCATGACTGGCACAACCCCTGAGGCAGCATTGCTAATGCCCTTAATCGGCGCACCAGCTTCACGCAAATTAGAAAGATTGATACCGACACCACCACCAATTTTTGAAAGTTGTAGGGCTGAATTAATCACACGACCGATAGCATTCATATCATCCGTTGTTTGTAGGATAAAACATGACACCAATTCACCACGTCGCGAACGACCGGCATTCAAAAATGATGGTGTTGCTGGTTGGTATCGTTGATGAACCATCTCATCAGCCAAATTCATAGCTAATTCTTCATTACCGGCACCGTAGAACAATGCGTTCATCGCAACACGATCAATATAGTTTTCAACATAATATTCGCTATCGTTGGTCTTTACTGCATACTGTGCGTAAAACTTGTACGCGGCCATGAATGACTTGAATTGGAAATCCTGAGACTTTAAATAGTCATAGAGTCGCGTGATGAAATTGAAACTATACTGTTGCAACATCTTTTGGTCAACAAAATCATGTGCAATTAAATAATCAAAGCGGTCACGCAAACTGTCAAACTGTAGCGTGTTTGGGACGACGTTTTCACGAATAAACGCGTCTAGTGCTTCCTTGTCTTTTCCAAGTTGGATACTGTTATCCTTTGGAATGTTTAATTCATTGTTTAGATCAAAGTATGATACTTTATCTAAATCGAGCGTTCCTAGTGACATAAATTATTCCCCCTGTGCTACCGAACGTAAAGCGGAACCCGTTATGGCTGCACCGACGTTTGAGTAGCATGTTTGTACGACTAATGAAGCAGTTGTTTAAATTGCCTTGGCAACTTCCGCCAACAAATCAGGTCGGAAGCCTTTGATTGGTTCGGCTGTATTAGAGAACACAACTGGTACCGCTTGGTAACCTTGATCCTTCAAAAAAGCCATGGCAGTTGGGTCTTCCTCAACATTCTTCTCAACATAGCTGACTCCATATTGAGATAGCGTCTTCTTCGTCATCATGCATTGAATACAGTTATTCTTCGTATATACGGTAACGTTTTGCATATTATTCACCTTCATCTTTCGTTTTTTAAATTCGTGACATTAGTTAATATCTGCTTTTGAGTATAGCGACGAACCTAACAGAATGCAAGGGACTGATATCGAACAAAAAAGGGCTTGACAACGGCATTTACCGCCACATTAGGCTTCGGCGTGAATGTTACAAAAATATTATAAAATAACTTTCCGTTATGTGAAAAATTTGCAAAAATGGGTTGAATCAACTACTGTATAGGAATAGTATTAGAAAAAATATATATGAGGAATACATCATGAAAGTTCGTCTTTTATATACGTCGATTTCCGGCAATACGCGATCTTTCGTCAATCATCTCGTGACATATGCCACGGATCACGATGATTTGACGTTTGAAGCCGTCGAGATTTCTGACGCCAGTTTCGATCAAGATGAAACGGCACCATTTTTCGCATTTGTACCAACTTACCTCGATGGTGGTAACGGCATCGATAACGGCGTGAAAGAAATTATGACCAATGCCTTGGCTGATCAAATTTCATATGGCGATAATCGCCAGCATTTATTAGGGATTGTCGGCTCAGGTAATAAAAATTTCAACGCTCAATACATCTTAACTGCCCGCCGGTATGCCGTTGCCTTTCAGGCACCTGTGATTGCAAGCTATGAATTGCGCGGGACGCCACGCGATGTTGAGACAGTCTACGCCGCTATTTCACAACGCCTACTTGAGGCGGGCTACTAATAACGCGTATAATAGTTACCATGTATTTTGACTAGAAAGGTCGTGTCAAACATGGCAACGCACGCAAAGTCGTCAAAAGTCTCCCTGACACGGGAACGACGACAAGAAACTTGGCATAATTTAACGTCAGAGCAGCAAGACGTGTTGAAACAGCATATTCGTTATCAGCATACTTCGCTTTTTGTTGATCAAAATTTAATCGGGCACGGCAGTACCTGGCAGTTTGTCGCCTATAATTACAACGATAATTATGATGCGAATACCGGTCCACAACTCTATTGCGACTGCGGTCGACGCTTGAAGCACCAGTACGTCCTGCAAAATCAAGACGGTACCCTTATCAAACTTGGCATTACACATTTTGCGGATCACATTGGGATTCCCGAAGCTGTCATGCGCCAGTTGCAAACCAAAATTCACCACTTGGATTTTGGCTTGGATGAGTTGTTGCAACGTATTCGACGTCATGCCGGGTTGAATAGTGAGATGCGCCAATGGTTCATTGACAACCACACTGCCTACCCAGATTTGCCGGTTGATGCCATTGATTTTGTGGCCCATTCCCTGCCACTAGAAAAGGATGTCCAGGCTGAAATCGTCCGGCAGTATAAAAAAGCAACCTATACGCCTAAACCACGACAGCCACGACGCAAAAAGCCGAAGCTCAACAAAGCCGCCTGGCAAGAATTATTCCGTGACATGTAACCAATTTGGAGAAATTTATGACACGTTTAGTAAAACTTGCAGATGATACCCTTGGCGAAGGCATTCTAATTGATGATGACCGACAGTTGGTCTCGCAAATTTTAGTACCAAGCCGTTATCAAACTGATCACATCACAGACGTGACCATTATGGCCACCCCCACAGATGTTTACAGTCTACAAATGCAATTGATCGCAAATCAAAAGTATTGGATGTGGCCCGTCACAGGAGCCGTGCTAGCCTTTCCTGACGCCGCAAAAAGCCATCGAGTTAACTAAAAAAAGCGCTTAGCGAACAGTGTGTTCGTTAAGCGCTTTTGTGTTATCGATTAATTATTATCTGGTTAAATCTTACCACCAACCGTTAGCCGCACGGAAGGCAATGGCGTTGTCAACTGAACCGTAACGTGACGTTGCGTAGTTCAACATACCTGAAGTTTGCTCAGAAACTGATCCGTAACCCCATGATTGGTTAGTTTGACCCAATCCGTGGTATTGACCGTTTGAGGCATCAACGTTACCACCTGATTCAGGCATAACAATAGCCGTCCACATAGCGTCAGTTCCACCAGCGGCAATAAATTGGTCATACGTTGAACCTGAAGCAGCAGCCGTAGTAGTTGTCGTCGCAACTGGTGTTGTGGCAACAGGCGCTGTGTAAGCTGTCGTATCTTCAGCTGACGTTGCTGCAACAACTGGTTCTGCTGAAGCAACAACCGTAGCTGGTACTGACGTTGCAACCGGCTCTGCTGAGGCAACAACTGCTTCCGTTGCAACTGGCGCTTGTGACGCAACAGCTGGTGCGACGTAAGCTTGCGTTGCATCATATGACGCGTTTGAAGCAACTGCATCGATTTCCAATTGCTCACCAACATAAATCAAGTTAGCGTTCGCAATGGCATTGTTTGCGACCAATGTATCGATCGTTGTGTTGTGGTTTGCTGCAATTTGTGACAACGTGTCACCTGATTGTACCGTGTATGTGTCAGCTGATGCATCAGCAGTCAAAGCGAACGTAGCCATACCAGCAACAGCCAATGCAGTAATCATCTTCTTATTCATGGGGAATATTTCTCCTTCTTGGTTAAAACTCTATATCTATAAATGTACAAATGTGTTCGAACAGTCGCGGCCAAATTGCTCTGCGACTGTGACACGTGTACCTCTCAACAACAGATATTAGTTTACCAACCTGAGCGCGCGTACTGTTACAAATAAAAGTCGTTGCGTTACGTCTCTATCTCAAACGCCTGTTTTTAGGTCACTTTGATGCAACAGTGCACGAATTGTTAGTCGAAATCATTGTTCTAATCACTTTTCTACAAAAATGATTAACCAGTTAAAAAACTAGATAATTTATGTCCAAAGTGCGAATTTTACATGATTTTACCTTAACATTCGGTTTAATTGAACCTTTTGTGACGTTAATATTACAAAAGATAAGTTGCGTTTTATAAAATACCGTAACTTTTAGTTATCCCTTTTTCCTTGCAAATGCCCAAATATCAAGGTTTTCTTTAAGTTCTGGATAAATAAAAACGCAATGGCGCCATTCTGCCATTGCGTTTTCTTGTTATTCAGCAAATAAAATTTCACGTTCAACCAGTTCGTTTAAGTAGAAACGATAGAGTTCAATCATTTCAGCGTTATCTTTGCGGTTGAAAATGTTCACCGTGGCTGCCCCGTTAGGATTAACCGTTTTAATTTTCACACCTGATAAATCCTTATCAACGACAACCTTAAGCTTAATAGCCTTTGCCAATCCCTTAGCTGGTTCGAGTGAACGTTGCATCACGTACGCACCTGCATTATTAGTGACAAATCCTGTATCACCGAGCGCGTATTTCTTTAATTGTGGGTTGAAGCGATATGTTACTGAATCGCCTACCACCTTAACTGTTGTTTCAAATGCCATTGTGACATCTCCCTTTACTAGTAACTTTCCCGACCATTTAAGCAGTCGTTTATGTGAATAATTTTACTAGTCTTCGGGCAACTTGGCTACCTCATCTTCATCTTCAGCCGGTTGACCATCTGGGTAGTGCCAATCATGATCATCTTCTTCGTGATGGTGATCGTGCCCGTGTTCATCATGGTGGTGGTGATCATGTTCATCTTCACCATACATCATTGAAGCTGGCCATTCTGGCTCATCATCCACATCGAGTAAGTCATTTGCATCAAGCCAAAGCTTCGCAGCTTGCATTTCAGGTTGTGACATCGTGTGTGACGTCTTAATCGCAAATGTCGACAATAGTGTGCCACCTTTGCGCAAATCTTCCGTCAACATATCAAAATTGGTCTCTGAGATAATTGGATCAAATTCACCAAATGATGCGAAGACGCGCGTATCCGTCAAATCTTGAATTTCTTCCAATCGTTCAACAGACATCGCGTGGAAGAGCAACGCTGTCTTCCATGGCGTGTCTTCACGAGCCATCATCGCATGAGCCCCAATATTTGCCCCGTTTGAGAAGCCCATCATAATCATGGCCTCTTCATGAAGCTCATAACGCTTAGCCAGTTCATGAACCGCATCAACTAACCAATCTGTTTCTGCGTGCAAAGATTCAAGATTAAACTCTCCCTCTTCATAACGCTCAAAATAACGATTCATACCATTTTCGCTAACGCGGCCACGAATCGAAATCTTAGGATTTTCGGGCGCCAAGAATTCAGCAATTTCAAGCAAGTCGGTTTCATCACCACCAGTTCCGTGTAGTAACAAAATTGGTGCTAAATCAGGGTCACCTGATACATAGGCATGCCGAATGGTGTTTTTATACTTTTTCTTAGCCATTATTTATTCTCCGTTCGAGTAAGTGTCTCTATTATATCTACTTTAACTAACTTTTAACAAGTAAAAGGCGACCTGTTTTCCGTACTTTTAGTGTACCTAATTTGTAAAAAAGAAGCAGGAACCAAGTTTCAACTTGTTCCTGCTTCAAATAATCATTAGTTTTCTGCGTTATCAGAAACGTTCTTCTTGAACACCTCTGGTGAAGGCAAATCATCGTTTGATGAGTTGAATGGAATCAATCCAGCTTCAATTTCATCACGCATGTTTTCCAAGAATGGTGGCAACTCCAAGTGGTGACCAGCCTCTTCGTACGTCTCGTCTTGCAAGAATCCTGGTCCGTTCGTAGCGATTTCGAACAAGATTCCTGGTGTTGGACGGAAGTACTCTGACTTGAAGTAGAAACGATCCACGAATCCAGAGTCTTGGAAGCCCAATTGACGCAAACGGTTGATCCAGAAGTTCAAAGCCGTCTCATCATCAACTGCCAAGGCGAAGTGGTGCGCGTTTCCATAACCTTGCAAACCACGTGGCAACAAACGTACCAAACGCGTGTGGACTTGACCACCGAATCCGGCATTGTCGAACTCGTACAAAACATCATCGCCATCGCGGGCGACTTCCTTAGCGCCCAAAACAGACGTCAAAACCATGTGCATAGCGTTTTCATTGTTAATCGTCAACAATTGTGCACCCAAACCAAGTACAGCGTGTTGTGGATCAACTGATGAATATTGCCATGGCGTACCTTCAGCCCAAGTACCCGTGTTCTTTTCGTTTGACTCCAAAGCGTACAATTGTCCGTCGAAGTCCTCAAAGTCCAAGTACTTTACACCAAACTCTTCGTGAGTTTCTGCGTCGTGCTTAACACCGAATTCGTCAAAACGCTTAATCCAGTAATCGAATGAAGCGTCTGAAGGAATACGGAACGCCGTACGCGTAATTTCATCCGTACCGTGGATGGCCTTATTGATACCTGGGAAGTCGAAGAACGTCAAAACCGTTCCAGCTGATCCCATATCATCAGTAAAGTACAAGTGGTACGTACGTACGTCATCTTGGTTAACGGTCTTCTTAATCAAGTGAAGACCCAAAACCCCTGAAAAGAAATCAAAAATCTTTGGTGAATCTGACGTAATCGTCGTCAAGTGGTGAATTCCACGGATAGTCATATTCGGATGCTCCTTCGTTTCATGTAATTCTCTTAATGAATGATATTAGAATAACAGAACTATTTTTGAAATGGAAATAAAAAGGTGTACTTTTTGTAAGTTAATATGCTTAACATCTATTATAACCCGTTATGACACAACCTGTATGGTCACAGGATTATCATCATCCGAAAAAAGCAACGTTGCATCAGCCTGCAACGTTGCTCTTTAGCCATTATTATTGCTTGTTAAAGAAATCAATCAACACTTGTGCTGATTGCTTACCAGCATCGACGATAAATTCGTCAAACGTTGGGCCAGCTTCACCATTCGCATTATCTGAGATAGCACGAACAACTGCAAATGGCACATCGAAGTAATGTGCCACTTGAGCAATTGACGCACCTTCCATCTCAGCAGATTGTGCGTCAGCAAAGTTTGCCAAAATTGTTTGCTTTTGCTCTTCGCCAGAGATAAATGAATCACTCGTCACAATCAAGCCACGAACCAAACGAGCGTCAGTTACATCACCGTATACAGCTGCCAAGCCTGCTGATAGGTCTTCATCCGTCACAAAGCGTGCTGGTTGTTGTGGTACTTGCCCGTAGACATAACCAAATGCACGGGCATCTGCGTCGGCGTAGGCCAATTCTGACGCTACCACTACATCCCCAATGCGCAAGTCAGCACCCAATGCGCCAGCTGATCCAGAATTAATCACGGCATCAACCGCAAAGTTTGTGATTAACAAAGTTGTCGTCAATGCTGACGCAACCTTCCCAATTCCTGACTCAACCACCACAACGTCAACGTTACCAATCTTACCATGGTGAAAAAGTTTGCCGGCAATTGTCGTTTGCTTTTCGTCCGTCATTGCTGCTACCAAGGCCGCTTTCTCTTCAGCCATGGCATTAATAATTCCATAACGCATGTTCGTTAAACTCTCACTTTCAAAATCACTCTACTACAACAAAAATAATATTAAATAAGTCACAACGATTAACACCACTAACACAATAATCGCGATATTAAGTCGATGCTTTAACCGGGCAGATTTTCCAACCGGCGTCAGTTCATGCGTTATCGGGTCGAGCTCATAACGTCCCTTCCCCGATAAACGATACTCTCGCCGCGTTAAATGATCGTTTACTTGCTCAGGTTGCGACTGTAACGGTACACTACCTAGCCCATCATCATTGCCATCGGTCGTATAATCAGCTGGACCTTGAGGTGTCTTTTCCTTCTGCCAAAACATATCACTTACCTGCCAAACGAAGTGTCTTCCAGTACAAATAAGCCATTGCGGTCTTACCGTCATCAAGTTCGCCCGCTTCAAACAAACGTGTTGCCTCAGCAAAGTCCACGGTCACCAAATCGATTTGCTCATCGTCATCTTGTGGGAGTTCGGTTCCGACTGGCACCAAATCGGTCGCTAAATAAAGCGTCATGAATTCATCTGCAAACCCAATCGACGTATAAAAGCCGGCAATTTTTTCGACATGGCCCGCTTGTAACCGCGTTTCTTCATTTAACTCACGATTAACCGTATCTAACGGATCCGTATCACGTTCATCCATTTTACCGGCCGGTATTTCCAGGGTCACTTTTTTGACCGGTGCACGCCATTGACGTTCCAGAATCATTTCATCATCGGCGGTCAATGCTAATACACCAATGGCATCGGCATGATAAACAACATCACGCTTAGCTTGGCGACCGTCTGGCAAGACAACAGTCTGCTCGGTTACCCGAACGATAT
Source organism: Weissella sp. MSCH1 (assembly GCF_045799135.1). Classification (NCBI taxonomy): domain Bacteria; kingdom Bacillati; phylum Bacillota; class Bacilli; order Lactobacillales; family Lactobacillaceae; genus Weissella; species Weissella sp. MSCH1. Next base: position 45,875 of record NZ_JBJMBA010000028.1, read on the forward strand.
GACCGTCATATTGTTCTTCTTCAGAAATAACGCGCTCACGAAACTTATCGTCATATTGTGATGCCATGTTATGCCTCCCCAGTCACTTTAACCTCAACAGCCGCTGCTTGCGGACCACGAACGCCCTGTACGACAACCAGCTTAACCGGTTCACCAACTTCTAAATCACGAACACGTGGTGTTTCAATTGCTGAAAAGTGGACGAAGACGTCATCTTCGCCCTTCAATTCAATAAAACCAAAGCCATTATCAGCATTCCAGGTCTTAACGTAACCTTCAATTTTTTCCATAATTATTATCTCTTTCTATTTCGTCACAACAAAAGCAAAGATTGCCATTGCAATCATTACTACAAAGCTGCCCAGACCAACAACGCGCCACCACATAATCCAGAATTTGCGCGTCTCAAACGTTTCGCGCACAAAACCTTGATACAGAGCGATGCCAATGCCCCAGAGGACAAACATCAATAAAATTGGCGCTAAAATTGATTGATGCCAAATTTGAAACGTCATCGATTCGATACTCCACCACGTTACAAATGTTGCTAAATCAATTGCCCGCAAATGTTTCGGCCAGCTATACAGGAAGACCGTGCGTTGACCAATCCACAGGAGACCCCAAATAACAAAAGCCAGGGCGACCGTAATGGGCCAGTTAAAAACTGTCAGCATGGTTGTCCTCCTACACTAATTTTAACAACTGTCTAACAGTCGTTCTACTTGTCTATTCTATCATATCGGCAAATGGTACAATAGAATTAATCAACAATCAAAAGGAAATCCATATGGCTAAGAAAAAAGAAAAGTCAACGATGCAAAAGATTATTCAAGGCTTCGTTATTTTTATGTTATTACTCTCATTGGCAGGTGTGTTCATCACGCTGTTCCAAGTTATGATGGGTTAAAAAAACTACCTTTACGACGTAAACGTAAAGGTAGTTTTTTTATTTGATAATGTTAATCGGCAAACTGCCAGACACCGGCCACATGCAATTGATTAAACAGCAACGTCACTGAAGGGCCACAAGCTAAGACATACCCTGCTTTTCCAGTTGTATCAGGAAAACGGTAAAAATAAATCTGCCAATTAGCTTGAATTTCCCAATGACGCATCAATGCCGGCACTTGTTCAGTTGTAAACGGCATATAGATTGCTGCCTGATTAATTAAAATGTCTGACAGTGCTTGTCCTGTAATAGCCCGCACGTGTTGCTCAGCCACAGATACATTGGTTGTTGCTGTATACACGGCAGCTGTTTCTTGCACACCCGCTGCAATATCACGAATATAAAGGTTACCCGTACTACTGTAGAAGAATGCCACGTTATAAGCACCAATGTACTGCAAAGCTTCACCGACTTGCTCTGTTACGCCCAACATAACCGTCATTAAATCATCGGCGATGTCTCCAATAGTCCACGCACGTCGCATGTGATCCGTCGCAACCGCAGTTTGTCGCAGTGGGTAAATTTTAATGTCCCCTGTGACGCCACGGACTGCCGTCATGGCAAATTCTTGGACATCATCGAGCCACGTCTCAACAATCAACGTGCCACCATCAATCATCGGTGCAACAAGCCCTAAATCCCAATCGCCTCGCAGAATAACGGTATCGTCGTGATGCTTGTGTTTAAAAATTGGTTTAACCACCACCGGGTAACCAAGGTCCGCGGCTGCATGTGCAACCTCGTCCAATGAGCTCACTGTTTCATACGGCAAAATATTTAATGACTGACTTTCGGCAAAAGCTCGTCCCAGAGCGTGATCATCAGTCAGTTGTAATAAATCCGTGCCCTGTGGTAACCGTGATTCAGCCAATGCATCGATGACTTTGGCTGGTAACCATGATGACGTATAAGTCACCATTGATGATAGCGCAAGAAAATTTTGCAGCGCTGTTAAATCACCGGCTGTTTCAACGAAACGGTAATCCGCTTCAGATAACACTGGCGCCTCAGGGTTCGTGCTATATGCCGCCACATTGTAACCCATATTATGGGCAACTTGAGCGACATACTGGCTCATCATATCATCGCCTAAAATACCAATTGTTGATCCTGGTAAAAATTCAAGACTCATACTTTTTCTCACTTCGTTTCGTAACTCTAATTAACATCATATTGATTTAAATGATACGTTTCAATCATTTGCACGATTTTTGTCGCATAACCTGGATCAGTCGCATAACCACCACTAACCAGCGCCTGCGCCGCCGCTTTATAATCGGCTGCATAAATCACACCTGCATAACGTTGGGCATTATCTGTCGTTCCGTGGGCCAAGAGGTACGCGTGGTCATCCATCGACGTACGCCAATCTTGATACGTTCTGAAACTTGCATTGATGGTCACCCATTCGTCATTAACATATTCTTTAGTAGCCAGCGTCACGCTCGGCATACCGGGTGAAGCCTTCACACCAAAGAAATTATTATACTTTGCAGCAAGCTCCGATCGTCCCCAATCTGATTCTAAGGCGGCTTGCGCAATACTAATTGAGGCACGTACGCCATACTCCGCCTGCAAATTTTGGGCTTCTGGGGCAAGACGGTCAATGAATTGTTCCCGGGTTAATTGATTTAACGGTAAATCAGCTGTCGGCGTCTGCGCGGCAGCCTCATGATGTTGCATATCAGTTTGCCAAATCGCCACGCCTAGAATAAGCACAACTAGTACAATCACCCGCGGCCATTGCAGTCGCCCTTTTTTAACGAAAAAATGTGACAACTGAAAATTGCGTTTTGGCCGTCGTGGCCGACGCTTTTTTCTTTTTGCCATCACCTTTCCCTCCTATTCCGACGTTAAATCGCCATGATCCAGAGCCAGCAGGCGCTGGAAACGACGCTCAGTGGCCATTAACTTAGCTGGTGTACCCGCCATCGCAATTTGTTGATTCTCTATAAAAATAACCTTATCAACGAGCTCGATTCCGGTCAAGTGGTGGGTAACCCAAATCACAGTTTTATCATGTAACGTTTTAAAAATCGTCTGCAATACGGCCAATTCCGTAATTGGATCTAACGCAACTGTTGGTTCATCTAAAATTACAATCGGTGTATCTTGCAATAAGATACGGGCCAACGCGAATCGTTGTCGTTCACCACCGGAAAAACGACTCCCCATCTCACTCATTGGTGTGGCTAGGCCGTCAGGTAATTGTACCACGAGTTCTTTTAAATTAACCTGTTCTAACACGTCCCACAACTCTGCATCAGTCGCGTCAAGTTTCCCCAACCGCAAATTATTAGCGACCGTACTAGCAAATAGGTACGGTTGTTGATCTAACACCGCAATTAATGTCGACCGTTCACTACTCAAATCAGCCACTGCCGTACCACCAATGGTAACTGTACCAGCCAAGGGCATTTCGTCACCAAGTAATAGTTTCAAAAGGGTTGTCTTTCCTGCACCAGATTGACCAAGAATCGCGATTTTTTGTCCATCTGGAATCGTCAGAGACATGTCCCGTAACACCGGTGTTTGATCGTAACCAAACGTCACCTGATTGAGCACAATTGTCGAATTGCCTGGCAGTGCGGCCTGCTGTGCCGTTTGTAGCTGTGCCTCAGCTTGCGCCTGTTCATCCATCTCATTTAACCGTGTAATCGAATTTTGATAACGCGGCCATTCACCTACCCCAGTGCTAATAGAGGTCAAGGCATCTTCGGCCGGAAAAATAGCTAACACAAATGCGGCAATCCAATTAACCCCAAAACTTGTGCCCCCAAAGTGACGAGTTGCAAAAACTAGCAGGACAATTGCCGTCAATCCAATTATCATCGCACCACTAAAATCACGCCACCAATTGAAATGCGCCTGTTTAGACTTCAACTGATTAATGGCGTTGAAGTCAGCTTGTTGTCGATCAGCCAATTCTGCTGTTCGGCCAGCTAAAATCCAATCTTGCAAGCCCATGACCGTATCCGTTAAATCTGTATATAATTCGGCTTCTAGTTGCTGTTGTTTAAAATCACGTGCCCCATTGACGGCTAGCGTAATCATCGGCGCTAAGATGGTGGTCATCCCCAATATCAAGAAGATTGCCAAGGCAAATCCCCAATCAAATACGCCGACACCAATCGCAATTAGGACGTAGATGACTAACCCAATTACGGTTGGAAACAGGGTCCGCAAGTAAAAGTTTTCAATCTTAAACAAGTCATTTGCTAAAACATTCAAAACCTCACCCGTTTGCGTTTTCGCATAAACCGATTTTGTTCCCGTTTCAACTAACTCATATAACCGCCGACGGAAAGTCGACACAATTTTAAGTACCCAATTGTGTGACACGAGTCGCTCGGCGTAGCGGAATGATGGTCGTCCAATTCCGAATGCACGTGTCAATACGATGGGGACATATACCATCAAAATATTTTCAGGAATCTGTGCCGAACGTGAAATCAGGAACCCTGAGGTAAACATCAAAGCCGCCCCAGAAAACGTTGTCATAAATCCTAGGAAAATAATCAAGGCTAATAATTTTTTATATGACCTGAGGTATGGAAATACCCAGGTGTCTCGTTTGATCAGTAATATCATTTTACGCATGTGTCGTTCCTCGCATCGCTGCTTGTAAGGTCACGAAGTAGCCGTTATTCGCAATTAAGTCAGCCAGTGTTCCTTGTTCAGCTATTTCACCATCTCGCATCACAATAATCCAATCCATTTGGCGCAACCAGTGTAATCGATGCGTGGCAAAAATAACTAATCGATTGTCGAAAACCGGTAACATCGTTTCTTTTAGCAACGCTTCAGTTTCAATATCCAAGTGTGCAGTCGGTTCATCCAGCAAAAGAACACGACGCTCTTCGTCGAGCATAATCCGGGCTAGCCCAATCCGTTGTGCTTGACCACCGGACGTTTGCATTGCCCCTTCACCAATTAACGTATCCAGTCCATCAGCTAGACTAGCAAACCAATCGGCGAGTCCGACTCGTTGTAGCACTGCAACCAGATCCTCGTCACGCTGATCGGGTGCATAAAATGCCAGGTTAGCTCGTAGTGTGTCATGAAAAATATACGGATGTTGTGGCAACACCTGAATTTGCTCTTGCCATTGACGCTGTTGTAGGTGTGGCAATGCTTGTTCATTAATCTTTACATCACCCTCGCCAACTAAGAATCCACCTAACAAATTGAGCAAAGTCGATTTTCCTGACCCAGAAGTGCCAACTAAGGCCACTTTAGTATGACCGGTCAAGGATAAGTTAATCCGCTGAAGTGCTGGTCGGTCAGTATTGGGATAACTAAATGATACCTGGTCTAAAGTCAACGTATCCGTTGCTTGCCAACGTTGACTCTGTCGCACATACCGATTCGTTTCCGGTGCAACCGGTTGTTCTAACAAAGTCATGATATCTGCTAAAGCGTTCTTACCATTTAGTGTGGCATGATAATCATTAGCAAAATTTCGGATTGGCAAAAAATATTCGGGCGCCAAAACTAAAATCGTTAAGGCCGGCAACAAGTGTGTTGCCCCATCCATTAAACCTAACCCCAAGAACAAGGCAACAACCGCAATTGATAATGTTGTAAAAAAGTCCAACGCAAACGTTGATAAGATAGCAATCTTAAGCGTGCTCATCGTCGCTTTACGATGGTCTTCAGAAACATCGTAAATATTTTGCGCATATTGCTTGGCTAACCCCAATTGTTTCAACGTTGTTAGGCCTCGGAGTGAATCAACGAAATGATTCGATAAACGGTTAAACGTTTCATACTCTCGGTCAGCCTTTGCTTGGGCTGCCAATCCCAGCACAATCATGAAAATCACAATCACTGGATAAATGACAAATAAAAATACCGCCTGTTTGAAATTAATTGTCGCAATATACAACAAAATGAGCCATGGGGTGATGCTCATATCAAATAATTTCACCAACACCAAAGTTAAATAATCATGAACTTGGTCAATTCCTTCAACTGCTAACGTCACTGACTTACCAGTGCCTTGATTGGCCACCGTTCGTGGACCTAAAGCCGCATACTTCTGTGTTAACTGTGTCTGCAAACTAGCCGTCGTTTTGTCGGCGAATGGGGCCAACGCATATTGCTTAGCGACCCCCATTACTTGTCGCAACAAGTAAGCCAACATAAACCAAACAAGCACCATGCCAATTGATGTTAATTGATGGCCGCCCCACAAATCAGTAATGGCGACACTTAGAAACCGTCCTTGACCGATAATGGCAATCGCCTGAATCAACGTTAGCAGTGATAACACGCCGAGTGCTTGCCGGGCACCCGGAAATTTAAACAATCGTTTATCTAACATGACAAACTCTCCATTTTCTCGATATGTACAAAGGGGACCAAGTTAACCTTGATCCCCTTCCATGTCCGTACGCGACGGGCATTATTACTTCTTAACAACAATGCGTTGACGGAAGATATAGAAACTCCAAATTTGGTATGCCAAGACAATTGGCAAAGCCGTCAACGAAATAATTGTCATCCACTTCAGTGTGTATGCTGATGATGTTGCATTCTTCAACAGCAATGACATGCTTGGTACATCCCCAACAATCACACGTGGGAACAAACCGGTAAATAATAGTAGCACGACTGCAATGATGGCCAATCCCAACGTGATAAATGACCAAACATTATGACGCTTCAAACCAGTTAGCCACGCAATAACCGTCAATAGGACAATCACAGCTAGAAACGCTACTGTAATCAATGGTTTCTTAGCAAAGAAGTCAGTAAACAAGAACAAGCCTGCCGCAAAAGCAACTTCACCAACCAACAAAACTGGGTACAACACCTTGATTTGTGTTTGAACTCGGTCGTGTAGGACGCCCGTCTCTACCTTCAAGCGGAGGTAATTCAAACCGTGGACATATGACAACAACGCCACTGCAACACCCCCAATAATCGAGAAGACGTTGAAGTAGTCAAAGAACGTTGCTGACATGTCGCCGGCTTTATCCAATGGCATTCCCTGCACAACATCTGCAAACAAAACCCCGAATAGGAATGGTACAAAGAACGACGTAACCGCCGAGATGGTTGTCCACAAATTACGATACTTGGCTGTCTTCATTTGCTCACGAAACTCAAATGAAACACCACGATAGATTAACCCTAACAAAATCGCAAATAAGATTAAGTAGAAACCTGAAAATAGTGATGCGTACCAAAATGGCATCGCTGCGAACATGGCACCACCGGCAGTAATCAACCATACTTCATTGCCATCCCAGTGAGGACCGATTGATGCAATCAACGCATCTTCTTCATGTTCTGTTTTCGCAACACCTTTCAGTGCCATTCCAATTCCGAAATCAAATCCCTCTAGAAAGAAAAATCCAGCAAACAGAACGGCAATCAAAACAAACCATAAAATTTGAAAATCTGTCATGCTTAAGCCTCCTTGCCAGCTTCAAATGCTTTTGCGGAGAATGGATCAACCAATTCTTCGGCCACACGTTCTTCAGAATCAGGCCCGGCAATCATCACGCGTCGTGACAACATCACCATCAAACCACCCAAAACAGCAAACGTTAGGAAGTACAAAATATTTGATGTTAGTAGGGAAGCAAATGACACATTTGGTGACACGGCATCAGCAATTGTCAAAACACCGTAAACTACCCACGGTGCTCGTCCTAATTCTGTAACCAGCCAACCAGCCGTAATGGCAACGAATGGCAAGTACATTGCTAGTCCGAAAATCCACAATGCCCACTTGTATTTCGTAATATCAAGCTTAGACTTCTTACGAACAGCCCATAAAGCAACGACTGATAGTAGGCCAAAAGCCCCAGCCGACATAGCCATAATACGGAATGCATAGTAAATCGTATTGTTTGGTAGGTAGTAGTTCATATCCTTACCAAACTTAAGATCATACTTTTCGTGTAATTCTTTATTAATTTCTGTCCAACCTTGGCTGCCACCAACAAGCGAGTGGTGCGCCAAAATTGACAATACGTATGGCACGTCCAATGACCATTCAACTTCGTGAGTCTTTGGATTCGTGTAAGCGACGACCGACCAAGGCGCCGATTCGTTCTTACCACCAACGTTTTTATCAAGTCCTTCGGTTGCAGCGAACTTCATTGGTTGGTCATCTTGCAAGTACAATGAGTGACGATCACCGGTCAGGCCAATTCCTGCCGTTCCAACTAATGCCACAATTGCTGCAATCTTAATTGACTTCTTAAAGAAATCTAGTTCATGTGTTGGCTTACGCAACAATGACCAAGCAGATACTCCCATCACAACAAATGATCCTGCCAAGAACGTCCCAAAGATAACGTGTGGGAATTCTAGCCACAACTGGTGATTCTGTAGCAATGCTGGAAAATCGACCAAAACGGCGCGGTCAAACTTATGATCTACCTTGAAACCGATTGGATTTTGCATAAATGAGTTAGCCGCCAAAATCCACAAAGAAGAAAAGGCTGACCCAATCGTGGTAATCCAGATAAAGGCCAAATGAAGTCCCTTATTGAAACGCTCCCAGCCGAACATCCACAAACCCAAGAAAGTCGATTCCATGAAGAACGCTACCAACGCCTCAACGGCCAAAGCTGGTCCAAAGATGTCCCCGACATAGCGTGAATATCGTGACCAGTTCATCCCAAATTGGAATTCCTGAACGATACCTGTAACAACACCCACTGCAAAACTAAGTAAGAAAATCTTACCCCAGAACTTCGTCATGCGTTTGTATTGCTCATCTTTTTTGATGACATACATCGTCTCCATAATTGCAACAACCAAACCTAGTCCGATTGACAGCGGTACGAAGAAGAAGTGAAATACAGTTGTCATGGCAAATTGCACACGTGCCAAGTCTAAAATAGACAGGCCCATTGTCAAATCCATACTGTTTGCCTCCTATAAAATATTAAATTATCCCTAAACAATGAATAAATGCTTACATAGTTCTAATTGTACAGAGTATGTCCTATTTTTACCACTTTATTTATGTCACTTTAGAATTTATTCATATAAATCACCCTTTCCGGACATTAATCGCAAAAAAAATCCCAGCTTCACGAATGAAACTGGGATTTATCACTGCAGCTATTGGTCACATCGGAGGTCTAAAACCGCCAACATTCCCAGTCTGCTTTATCCGAAAAATATTAATTACTCTGCTCGACGTAACACTGTCAAAACAGGTACACCAATTAATGGTACCAAAATAGCTGACACAATAATTTCAAAAATACCATTGAATCCAGCAACGCCGACGATTAACCAACCAAGCAAGCCGGTTTGTGGAATGCCGGTAAAGGTCGTGTGCATCACCGTAAAGCCAATCCAGGTGAAACCAAGTACGAAGAACGTGTTAATAAAAGCTGATAATGCACCAAGACCAACAAGCCAAATTGTTTGTTGCCCAAGTGAACGGTTCCTTACAAAACGCCAATATAGGTAGCCAATAATCAACCCGACCAGAATACGTGGTACAAGCGCTGTAATTGGGTTACGGAAAATCAATCCACCGATTACAGGCGCGTGCGTCCAAGCATTCCATAGCGCGTACGCTCCCCAAACAAAGCCAAGCAGTGCACCTCGCGCTGGACCAAGAATAAGCGCACCAATCGCAACCGTCACACTAATAATTTGTACAGCCGCACCCACGGCAAAAGCGCCAAGTGGTAAATAACCCAACCATGGAATAATTGATTGTACTAAAATAATTGCAATGAATAGCGCCGTCAATACCATTTGACGAGTCTTCAAGCGTGTATTTGTCATTTCCAATAACCTCTAAATTTATTAATGCGGTTATTATAGCAGGCTATCTGTGCAGACAGTGGAGAAAAGGGAATACACTATTAATAGACGAACTCCTATAAATGACATACACTTATCGTAAGCAACCCAAATCAAGGAGGAATTTATTATGTCACGCTTACTCTTAGAAGTTACAAAATTACAACCGCAAGACATTGCCGTCTTACATGATCTCGACATTACTGTTGTGACACCTGACACAGTCACAGCAGCTGATATCAGCGAAATTGAAATTAGTTACGGCTGGTCAACGGAAATCGGGGAAAAAATACTTGCTGATCCAACTAGCAAGCTGCGATGGGTTCAAGCCATGTCGGCCGGTGTCGATTACATGCCCTTAGCAGAGCTTTCTGCTCGACAAGTGATGTTAACGAACGCCAGTGGTTTGAAGTCCATCCCAATTGCCCAATCCGTAATCAGTTATATCCTGCATTTTGCTCGGGGGTTAAATGTTTATCAAACCCAAACCCACTGGCAAGAATTCACTGATCAATATACGATTAGCGAGCTACCTACCGTTATCTTTGGAACCGGCAACATTGGACGCCAAATTGCTCAGTATCTTAAGGCGTTTGGTGGGCGTGTCTATGGTGTCAACACCTCTGGTCATCCAGTTGAAGGATTTGATGACGTTGTCGCTATCGACAATCTAGATGCACTACCTGATGATATTGCTGTCGTCGTTGACGTCTTGCCGGGCACTGACACAACAGTTAACTTTTTCAACGCTGAACGTTTTGCAACCCTTGGCAACTTGTATTTGTTCATCAATGTCGGTCGTGGCACGACTGTCAACCAGCGTGATCTAATCACGGCATTGGAAACAGGGGCTATCCGTCAGGCAGCATTGGATGTCACGTTGCCTGAACCATTACCTGATAATTCACCCTTGTGGCAACAACCCAACCTCCTGCTAACACAACATACAACATGGGCAGAACATTCTAGTGCGGGACGTGCTGGCAACCTGTTCCCACTATTTATGAAGAACTTACCAAGTTACTTGGCAAATGAGCCTTTATCGGTTAATGTCGTAGATTTAACACGTGGTTACTAATACTTAAACCCCCAGCAAAATTTTTGCCGGGGGTTTTTAGTATTCATTACTAGCTATACCTCTTCAGGCATAACTGGTGTCAAATATTGCTTTACATCGTCTTGCAATTTGGCATCCTTAGAAAATTCAGCTGCTGCATATACCAGCATCTTCGCGTTGGCTGCTTCTTCTTCTAATGATAACGCATCTGCACAACGTGACCGTAACATTTGTAGTTCTACCATTTCATGATAGTCTGTCACTTCAGGCGCAGGTAGGATATCAATCGCCTCCGTAATCCGTTCCATCGCTCGTTGTGGGTCTTCGACGGCTAAATACATCTCCGCGCGATGACGGTTCGTATGAGCAATAACACGTGCCATACTGAGTTGCACATCCCGTGGCAATCGATGGATAATCCCACGCGCCCGTTCGAAACACTCTGATGCGTTAATGTGTTCACCTTGTGCTAACCAAGTCGCGCCCATCTCCGTGAAAATTTCGACCGTCAATTCATACTGATGCTTTTCGACATCTCCCAATGCTAACTGCAATAATTGCATGGCGTCCGCAATTCGATTTTCCGCTAGTGCAACCCGGGCTGACAAAACGTTGTATTCAGGATAAGCAAAGACTGGAATACGACTCATTAACCCTGGATTTTCCAGTGCTTCCGCTGCCTGCTCAATTTCGCGACGCTCAATCAATTGTCGCACGACACTTAGCGTCGTCAACATGCGGTTATCCATGCGTGCGACGTCCGATACCGTTAGTTGTAGACGATCACATAGCTTTTGTAACACTGTGATATTCGACACTTCATCTAGTCGCTCAATCCGTGATAGTAACGACTGATGACAAATACCTTCCGCAGCCTCTGCTTGCGAAATCCCCAATTGTTCACGCCGACGCTTTAGTGCACCACTTAATACCTTCATTACATAATCTCCCAATAATCCATAAGATATTTCTATCTTAACGGGGTGAAAATCAACTTACAAGCGCACCCTGTTAACTGTTAACAGGCACGCTAATTAATTTCATAGACAATTACGACAGATATCATTGCGCGAATATACTGTACATCAGCGCTAAATCACACCTATCCCACTGTAATTAGGTGAAGACATTTATTTTAAATATGCAAAAACTTCATCTCATAACAAAACACGGCAACAATAATTGCCTTGAGACGTGATTCTATCTCAACACATATCACTTAATCGATTAAAACAAAAAAACGTGATTCTGTATTTTACAGAATCACGTTTATCAATATCATTTGCAAATAAAAATGGTAGACAATTGCCTACCATTATCAGAGCGGAGACAGAGGGATTCGAACCCTCGCGCCAGTTTCCCGACCTACACCCTTAGCAGGGGCGCCTCTTCAGCCTCTTGAGTATGTCCCCATGTCAAAAGTTAACCTTTTAACCAATGGGACTGAGAGGACTCGAACCTCCGACCTCACCCTTATCAGGGGTGCGCTCTAACCAGCTGAGCTACAGTCCCATAAAACAAAAAAGCGGACGACGGGAATCGAACCCGCATTCCCAGCTTGGAAGGCTGGAGCACTAGCCATTGTACTACATCCGCAAAACTATCTGTACCTTTTGTTTTAAGGCAATGGCGCGGGACGGAATCGAACCGCCGACACTACGAGCTTCAATCGTATGCTCTACCAACTGAGCTACCGAGCCATTATAACGGTCACAACGGGATTCGAACCCGTGATCTTTCGCGTGACAGGCGAACGTCCTAACCA
>NZ_JBJMBA010000029.1:0-5469 GCF_045799135.1 Weissella sp. MSCH1
ATGAATATGACGAAAATGGCCATCATGGCGGGATAAAATCCCGTTATTTTTGGATAAAAAGAAAGAAGGAGAAGAAAATCCGTCGGATTTTCTTCTCCTTCTTCATTTTCAGCTAGAACTGTTCTGTCCCAGCCTCTTTTAATATTATCTATTAACGCTTAAACGTAAAACGTAACCCGTCAACAGGCTGCATATCACGCGTGTAGAACTGTACAATAAATTGGGTTGGTTCTACCGTCAAGATTGCATACGTACCACCCAAGTAAGCATATTGACCCTTTGGCAATGCAATTGAGCCAGGATTGATAAACAAACGACCATCAATCTCTTCTGCCCCAAGGACGTGCGTGTGACCTGACGTCACGACATCCACACCCTTTGCAGAGGCAACTTCACGTAATTGGTTTAATGACACCTCGGTGTGTACCAAGTGACCGTGTGTTTGATATAACGTGAAGTTATCATCCGCATAATCACGGTCATCTGGGAACATTGGATCAGTGTCCATGTTTCCGATAACAGGCATCAAGTCGTTAAACAATTCGTCTGAACGTGATAATTCAGAGTCACCATTGTAAAACATCGCCTTAACCTTACCACGGTAGTGATCCACCACGTCAACCAAAATTTGACGGTCGCCGTGTGCATCAGAAATAATCAAATAATCCATTTCTTAATCCTCCCACCAGGCATTAAAGTCTGACATAAATTGTTGCAAAGCAGCCCCACGATGTGAAATCTCATTCTTTTCTGCCGGCGTTAGTTCACCAAATGACTTACCAAACGGTTCGTAGAAAAAGAGTGGGTCATAGCCAAAGCCATCACTACCTTGTGCTGCCCGCAAAATACGGCCATCAACCTTACCAGAGGCTACTAAGCGCTTGCCATCTGGCTTAATCGCCACAATCACAGCATGGAACGAAGCAGTGCGATCAGCATCTGCCACATCTGCCAATTCACGTAGCAACTTGGCATTGTTTGCCGCATCGTCATGATCGCCAGCGTAACGCGCTGAGTGGACGCCAGGTGCGCCGTCTAACGCATCGACCGTCAAACCGGCATCTTCCGCAACAACTGGCACATTAAACGCTTTCGCGATGGTTTCTGCCTTGATTGTGGCATTTTCTTGGAAGGTATTGCCATCCTCGATGATTGTCGGTACATTTTCCAGCTCGTTCAACGAGACAACTTCAACCCCCAGTGGCGTCAAAAACTCACGAAACTCACGGACTTTACCTTCGTTCTTTGAAGCAAAAATTAACTTAGCCATGCGTATCCCCCGTTAGACTTAATCAGTGACATCTTCATTAAGCACTAGTGTATCATCAATAATGTCCAAGTGCTTAACTGTCATTTCCTTATCATCCAACCAGCGTCCACCAATCGTGGCAAAACGCTTCACGCTACCCGTTGTAAAGTACTCATCATCATTGTGATCAGCTGGGTTCGCACTTGCACGACGCAAATCGAACTTATCCAAGAACTCAACCACTGTTGAAATCGTTTCGGCACCTGAGTTAACCAACGTCACCTGTGGTCCCATTGCTTCTTGAATAAAGTTCTCCATTAGTGGGAAGTGCGTGCATCCCAAGATTAGGGTGTCCACTTGGTGGTTCTTGAAGTATGACAACTTCTCCTTAACCACTTGGCGGGCGAATTCTGACGTGTAATCGTGATTTTCAGCCACGTCAACGAACTCGGGTGCTGCTAATTGCACCACGTTCGCTGCACGGTTTCCTTGCAACAAACCGTTATAGTAAGCCAACGACTTAACCGTTCCGGCCGTGGCAATCACACCAATTTCTCCATCTGCAGACTTGCGTAAAGCGGCATCAACACCAGGTTGGATTACACCAACAACTGGGATGTCTAGCTTTGCTTGTAGGTCCGGTAAGGCTGCCGCCGTTGCCGTGTTGCAGGCTACCACCAACATCTTAATGTCTTTTTTTAATAGGTAGCGAACCATTTGCCAAGTGAAGCCGAGGACTTCTTCTTGTGGACGTGGACCATAAGGCATGCGTGCCGTGTCCCCCACATAGTAGACTTGTTCATCAGGAATTTGCTTCAAGGCTTGCTTGACGACCGTCAACCCACCGATACCAGAATCGATGTAACCAATAGCGCGATTATCCATTATCTTCACTTCTTTCCATTTAATTAAGTCTTTATTATAACACCGACTAATTGGATAAAGGAAGATAGCGGGACATTCTTCCTTTACCGATACCTAAACGAAAGAAAATCCTAGTTTCACGACTGACAAATAATTGTCTACCATGAAACCAGGATTTGAATTAATCAACTAGTTTTAAAATATCAGCAGGCGTTTCAAAAATAAACTCTGCTTCGTCATTAAAGACAGCGCGGTCACGCACACCCCACGCAGCCATACCGAACTTAATGCCAGCATTATGTGCCGCGTGCATATCGTGCACGGAATCACCAATGTAAATCGACGTTTCAGGTGTCGCCTTCAAGTCGGCCATTGACTTCAAAATTGGGTCCGCGGCTGGCTTCATTTTTGGTGTTTGACCAGCAAATACAAAGTCATCGAAGTAACCGTTAATGCCAAACGCATCAGCATGATCTGCGAATTCTTCAGGCGTGTTTGATGTGACAATACCTAATTGCACACCAGTTGCCTTTAAATCAGCCAACATGTCCGTTACACCAGCAAACAATTGCACCTCATCCCAAAAATCATGGTAATGGTCTTGCCATTGGCGTTGCATCTCCTCTGGGTTTTCGATGCCAAATTTAATCAACGCATCCAGTGATGGTAGACCGAAAATCGCATACAATTCTTCGTAGGCCTTGTGAATGCCGTTTTCTTCAAGTGTTTGTTGCAATGACTTCATGTACATGCTTTCGGTACTTAGCAATGTACCGTCGACGTCAAAAATGAATGACTTCATAATCGTACTCCCTGTTTTGTCATGGTGGTTAATAGGCTCAACCACCTGATATTGATTATACCACTACGCTGTTTGCGACCGAACGCCAGCATACGTGACTGCCCAAATAGCCGAAACGGCTACTTGGGCCATCATTACTCGGTTTAGAACCGTTAAATAATCCGACTCACCGTGTAATACGAATAAACTAACCGCAAGCAACAACAGTACCGCTGTCATCGCGTAGTTCACCCGATTAGATTGCATATCGTATAGGGCATACAAAGTAGCTGCCGCTAAAACAGCCGTGCCAATCAAAAAAATGGGGTGACTATCGAATAGCGGAGTTGCGAGGACGTCGCCGATAAAAATAAGGATAAATAATATTTTTGTCATAAAAACCTCCACTAATACCATAGCAAAGATATATGAAAAAATCCGGCTCGCCATGAGTCGGATTAGTGTTTCTTAATATATTGGACTGACAGTTTGCCCAACTTCAATTAGATGCAGATAATCTTGCACATCGGCGACTAACGCATACATATAACGTGGCAACTGCGCCGCTTCAATCGCATTTCCCCAACGATCAACGACCGCATCTGACACAAGTCCCCGTTCAGCCAACCAGCGCACAAATTCAATGATGACGTCATCCACAAATTCAAAGCCATCGAGACCAAATAAATCAAAGGTATGGAATTTTTCAATCAACACTTGGGTTGCAGCTTCAATTGGCAATGTTGCAATGTCCGCATCTGTTTTCACCGCAATGGTGTCCAAGACAATCTTCAAGATAGCTTCGGCAACATCTAACCCTTCGCCTGTTAGCTGATCACGATCACGCAAAGCTGTTATAAAGCCTCGTTGCAGGTTTTCAGCTGCCGGTAGTTCAGATGACACTTGTTCAGCTACATAGGCTATCGGTTCCGGTTCTTGCGCTAAGACACCGCTAATCAAAGCTTTGAGTTCGGCAGTGTAGTGAATGACTTCCTCATCATTTTCAATCGTAATCACATCCTGTAAGAACATGCCATTCACGTCATCGAAGAAATCGCGTACGACAAAATCCGTGTGTGACCAGTCACCCATTTCAATTTGCGTTTCAAGCCATTCACGCATGGCCGAGGCGTACATGACTGTTAAAACAAGTAACTCTTGGTGCGTACCTAAATACGCTAAATGCTTTTTAACAGCCGGCTTGATACTACGATGTTGCTGATATAAGTCAGGAATACCGCTCGCATTTAGAACCTCAAAAAAGAACTTGACGCGTAAATCATCATCATCAACCGATGTGTCTTGGGCGAGATCGACGTTCGTTTCCATTAAGTCCTCAGGTGAAATTTCTAACCCCAAATCATCCATCAAGCGTTCCATGACTTCGATTTCGCTTTCATCCATTGGTTCGTCCATGGATTCATCTAAGTCCTCTAAGTACTGTGGCACAGTCTCCATTAACCAGGCACGGACATCGGGCGTAAAGAAATCAGCCGGCATTAATCCGCGCGCAACTAGATTTTTAGTAATTGACTCTAATAAATTGATTAACATGCCAGCAAATTCAGGTGCGACTTCTAGATATCCCAAAGTCATACCCATCGCTTGGAATAGATTATCAGCTGTCCATTCACGTGGTGCTTCATCCGTTAAAATATAGCCATAGTCAATGGTTTGTCGTACAAAAATGCGGACGAAATTATCGTCTACCGTGTCGTCATCATGGTATTCCTTGACCAAATCGTCACTCACCGACACCGCCAGTGCCCGATTGACCATCAATGCCGTTTTATCAATCGCTGGCATGCTATACCCGCCTTGTTCAGCATATGATTGCCGAATCAATTCTGTATATTCAACTGGAATAAATTGGTCATCATCAAATGGTTGTTGTGGTTCGTTCATGACGTGCCCTCCTACCGTTCTAATTACTCTGATTATAGTCTGTTCGTTTGAAGAAAACACTAGTTTCTAGTGATATCATCTGGTTTGAATGTAAAAAAACAGCACCACCGAAGTGATGCTGTTGTAAATCATTGAAGCGGACGACGGGAATCGAACCCGCATTCCCAGCTTGGAAGGCTGGAGCACTAGCCATTGTACTACATCCGCATGATTTTATTGGCTGACGTTTCCGTCAATCGCGGCGGGGGGGATCGAACCCTCGACCTCCCGGGTATGAACCGGACGCTCTAGCCAGCTGAGCTACACCGCGATCTATAACTTGCGTTATATAATCGGGACGACAGGATTCGAACCTGCGACCCCCTGGTCCCAAACCAGGTGCTCTACCAAGCTGAGCTACGTCCCGAACAATATTCATTTTTATATGAACATTAGTAAATCAGAGATTCACTAATGGGCCTAGCAGGACTCGAACCTGCAATACCCGGTTCGTAGCCGGGGTGTTTATCCAATTAGCATATAAGCCCATATGGACGTTACAGGGATCGAACCTGTGACCCCCTGCTTGTAAGGCAGGTGCTCTCCCAGCTGAGCTAAACGTCCATGTGCATCGCGACGTCCTATCCTCGCAGGAAGCGATCCTCCAACTACTTTCGGCGCTATTGAGCTT
>NZ_JBJMBA010000030.1:0-61596 GCF_045799135.1 Weissella sp. MSCH1
CTTTGTTGAAAAACTCAGCAACTGACTAACGGGGAAAACGAAGAAGACTTCAGCTGGCGTAAACTTCCGGCCTCTCTTAGTCAGAATGATCTGGTAATTCTCTAACGATTAAGGATTCAAAGCAAACCTAATTCTGTCCTGGTAAATCACATACGAATCTAACTTAAGGATGACAACCAAATCATGATAGATACATCTCGGCTGCCGGCATGGTGGTTGGGGCGTGACGTAGCGATTTGTCTGGGTGAACTCACAAGTTCGGCCGACCGCCGGTTAGATAAGGCGCTGGGAGCTAGACCCTTAGCACAATTATTTGGGTGCTAGCCGGTGCTCGTGCCGGCGGAGTTTACCCAGTCAAATCTTTGGCGAAGTCACGCCCCAACCACCATGCCTCGTGCGCTAGCACGACACGTCCTTCCCAACCACCATCCGAAAAAAGACCACCGCAATTAATACGGTGGTCTTAATTAATCATTATTGTTTAAAGCGTCATGCGATATTCTTGGAGTAACCCTTCACGAACGCCTGAAGCTGAGAAAATCACTTTGTCAGCCCCAGTGCGTGAGATTAACTCAACTAGTGGCAATAAGCCGCTGATAATAATATCTGCACGGTTAGCCTCTGTACCTAAAGCGTCTGCCCGTTCTTCATGGGTCATGTTGGCCATTTCGTCAAACGTCTTAAGCACTGATTCCGTTGTCATTTCATAGCCGTGGAAATTTGAATCGGCCGGCAAACCATGGCGCAAGCGATCCAAACGTGCCAGTGAACGATTTGCGCCACCCAACAAAATAATTGGCAATGTCGTCTCGTCCTCCAACCATGGCAAATGATCGTATTGATCAGAGACATATTGACTAGCCTTAGTAATCAACAATGGATCAACTACCCCAGCACCATTCAATTGGAACTTTTCTGACAAGTTAACCGCACCAAATGGCAAGCTAATAAAATTAGCGGCCATCCGTTCTTCAATGCCTACCAACTCAACGCTGGCACCACCAGTATCCAATAACCACGCATCACTAATATCCAAGGCTGATACTGCCCCTAAATAATCGTAATAGGCTTCTTGGTCACCGGTTAAGACACGAACTTCAACACCGACTGCTCGATAGACTTGGTCCAAGAAGTCAGCTTGGTTGGTTGCTTCGCGGACGGCCGCCGTTGCAATTCCAACGACCGTAATATCTTCATAGGTTTGGTAATCTGCTTGGAATTCAATCAAAGCATCAATCACGCGGGCCATCGCGACTTCTGTCAGTTCCCCCGCGTTATTGTCCATCCCCTCAGCTAAACGCGTGTCTAACTTACGACGCTTTAGCTCGGCGAAAGTACCATCTGCTTGTAGTTCTTCAACAACCATGCGGGTCGAATTTGAACCCAAGTCAATGACTGCTAAATAGCTCATTTCTATACCCTCCACGGTATTCGTCAGTACAACGGCTTAACCCCAGTATTGGATGCCCATTGCTTCGCGGACTTCACGCATTGTTGCTTGCGCCGTAGCCCGTGCCTTATCTGACCCTTCACGAAGCATGTTCAAGACAGCTTCAGGATCCTCGGCAAACTTCGCGCGACGCTCGCGCATTGGCGCAAGCTCAGCATTCAACACTTCAAACAAGTACTTCTTGATCTTCATGTCACCCAAACCACCGGCTTGGTATTGTGCCTTCAACTCAGCAACTTTTTCTGTATCCTTGTCAAAGATATCCAAGTACGTAAAGACCATGTTACCTTCAACGTGACCAGGATCTTCGACACGAATGTGCTCTGGGTCAGTGTACATTGACTTAACCTTCGTCCACAAGGTCTCTTCATCATCGCTCAAATAGATGGCGTTGTTCAAAGACTTTGACATCTTGGCATTACCATCCAAACCAGGGATACGTCCTTGCCCCTTAGGTGGGAACACGCCTTGTGGTTCAACTAGAATACCCTCACCGTAGTAGTTGTTGAAAGTACGTACTAGCTCACGTGTTTGCTCCAACATTGGCTCTTGGTCATCCCCAACTGGTACCACTTGTCCCTTAAACAAGGCAATATCAGCAGCTTGAGAAACTGGGTAAATGAAGAAACCAGCTGGAATGCTTTCACCAAAGCCCTTTTGTTGGATTTCAGTCTTCACCGTTGGATTACGTTGCAAACGCGCAATTGAAACCAAGTTCAAAAAGTACTCCGTCAACTCTGATAATTCAGGTACCGCTGATTGTACAAAAATTGTTGACTTAGCTGGGTCGATACCGACAGCCAAATAATCCAAAGCAACTTCCAACAATGAATTGTGAATCTTCTCAGGGTCACGCGCGTTATCAGTAAACGCTTGCTTATCTGCAATCATAATAAATGGTTCATATTCACCAGAATCTTGCATCGCAACACGATTCTTCAATGAGCCAACATAGTGTCCAATGTGCAACTTACCAGTTGGACGGTCACCTGTTAGCAAAACTTGCTTTTCTGCCATGTGTTTCTCTTCTTTCTAATAGCGGTATTGTGCCGCTAAAATCAAATTTCGTCACTGTTCATTGTAAGAGTTTTTCCTACTGATAACAAGCATTCCCGGCCATTCTCTTATTCACCAAAGGCATGAATTTCTAAGGTGTCTTGCACCTGGCGAATTAAACTCGATACTGGGCCAACGCTAATGAGCGTCAAAGCGTGCATAGCCCGGGATGCTAACGTATACAGTAAGCCTGTTGCTTCAGAATCAGGATAGTTCGTTTGTGACACATCATAACCAATCACTGCATCAAATTCTAGTCCTTTGGCTAAGTATATTGGCATCACGACTAAGTTAGACGTTCGTGTCCGATCACTGGCCTGCAATAATTGAAATTTTTCAGGATACTTGCGTAGCATCCGGTACACTGCTTCCGCTTCCGGTTGTGTCTTGGTCAAAATAGCAACGGTGTTATGCTCTTGACGTAACGCATCAACTTGACGCCACAATTCATCAGCGACGCCGGTTGTGTCGGTGATATAGAGGGCTGGTTTGCCACCAGGACGCGTAAACGCCATGATGTTGTCACCATCTGGTAAGAGTGCTTTCGCAAAATCCATAATTTCCTGCGTTGAACGATACGCCTTATTCAACGTAATTAAATTAGGCTTAGTCGCTTTAAACGCGGCCGTATACTTGGCTAACAACGCTGCTGGCGTTTCAACTTCACGGAAGAGTGCTTGTTCAGCATCCCCCAACACCGTAAATTTAGCAGCTGGGAAAGCATGCTTCAAATACAATAATTGCGCCATAGTATAGTCTTGCATTTCATCAACGAAGACGTAAAACATCGACTTATTCGTGCCACCACCCGTAATCAAATCACGCAAAAAGAGCATTGGCGCTGCATCTTCTAAATCGATTCGGTGATACTCTAGCTCACGCAAAAAGCGATCGCGCTTTGATAGCCACCACTCTGCTTCCGCCGGCCGTTGATTTGCCATGTAAGCTAAGAAATCACCATATTGGTTATAGATATCAAAAAAGTGCATATTGTACAGCGCATCATCAACCACCTGGAATTCTCGCTCAAGGTAGCGCTTCGCAGCCACATCAATTGCATCACCCATTTCTTCTTCTTCCGCAACTTGCTCGGCGAGTTCGTCCCCTAATAAGTCACGGTATTGTTGGTCATCCAAATTATTCAGCGCTTCAAGCACCCAGTCTTCATCAACCAAAGCGTCAATCCGGTTATTCAAGCGTTCCATCAAGCGCTTTTGAGTCATTTGAATCCGCTCACGTACTGAATAGTTGCTTGAGAATTCAGCAAACAACAACGTCATCGCTTCCTTACTGAAAAAGACATCATCTTCAAAATAGATATTGTCAAAACGTAGCGTTGTAGGCGTTAGTTGTTCGACAAAGGCTGTCAAGGCATCCAAAATCGTCGCATCCTCAAGTACTTCCCGAACCCGCAAACTTGCATCACTCACTGTGTTTTGACCTGCCTCATACCGTTCGAACAACGTTTGTACTTGCAGTCCTTGTAAACGCGCGCTGAAAAACTCAGCTAGCGTAACTTGTCGCATATTGCGCTCACCAAGTGATGGCAGAACATCGGCAATATAACTTGAGAACAACCGATTAGGTGAGAACAAGACGATTTGATCCGAATTAAGTTCTTCACGGGCATGGAATAACAAAAAGGCAATGCGCTGCAAAATCGCTGACGTTTTACCGGAACCCGCCACACCTTGCACCACCAGCAAGTCACTTGTTGTATCTCGAATAATTTGATTTTGCTCTTGTTGAATCGTGGCGACGATATTGCGCATCGTCAGGTCATTTTGTTGTCCCAGTGCATACTGCAACATCTCATCACCCACGGTTTCATTCGTATCAAACATATTAACAATTTTGGCATCTGCAATGGTGAATTGACGCTTCTTCAATAGTTCCGCATCCTGCTCTCCCATTGGTGTGGGATACGATACCTTCCCCAGCGTTCCGTTGTAGTAAATACCACTAATTGGAGCCCGCCAATCGTACACTAAGAAATCACCAGTTTTGTCCTGAACCGAGGCCAGGCCAATGTACAACGACTCCTGGTCACCTTCTTCATCAATATCAACGCGTCCAAAATAGGGGCTTGGTCGAAGCATTGTTAAGGTATCCACCGTCTTACGCATGATATTTTCAGTTTCCGTTACACGGGCCACAATGTTTCGTTGCTGCTGAATTTCGGCATTTGTTTCCATGGCATCATCGACTTCAAACGTGTTAATTGACGTATTGGCGACGTAGTTACCTTCAACGGCGCGTGTTTCAGAATGAGCTTGTGCGTATGCGTCCTTCGCATTTTCCAACTGCTGATCAATTTCAACAACCACTTTATCTAGTCGTTCTTGTTCTACCGGTTGATCTGCATGCATAATCGCTCACCTTACTTTCTTTCCTTATTTCAATTCAACCATTATACGCTCAATTCCCTCAGAAAAACTATTTTGAACGTGTGGTCGTCGCGTTGCGACGAGGCATGGGTGTGGGGGACTGGCTTCGACAAAGATGACAGCTAGGAAACTCCGCCGGCGCGAGCACCGGCTAGCACCCAACTAATTGTGTTAAGGGTCTGGGCCCGTTTGCCTTATCTAACCGGCGGTCGGCCGAACTTTTGAGTTCCCCAGCTGTCATCGCTACGCCAATCCCCCACACCCATGCCGGCAGCCGAGATATTCTGTTTTTATTTGATAACCATCCCTGAATGACACTTATTTTCAACTGTAAATTGCTAACTCTCCTGAAATCCCCTTACCTTTTAATAGGCTAACAAATTGAACTCGATACCGTATTACACGTTGTTTTACCCAAGCATGACAATCCAAAAAACTTGATAATATCTTGGCTGCTGCAACAGGCGTGGCTGGTATCCGGAGCGTTCAAAAATCGGCAACATGCCGCATGGCCGGCGCTATTCAGATAAGCCCATTCAGACCTTACGGGTTTAGGGACAATTATTTGCCCCGCTGAATGGCGTCCGCGCCATTCGGTTGCCGAGTTTTTGAACAAAGGCGCAGGATACCAGCCACGCCTGTTGCTCGTGCGCTAGCACGACACACACTCTCCCCCCAAAAAAATCGCACGAAAAAAGCACCAGGTCTCTCCACCTGGTGCTTTGTTCCAACCAATTCTCTTTATCCCTCTCAGCCGCTCTTACCCAGCTAAGGATCGTAGTAGTTGGCGTTTGCCACCGTCAACTACCTTTCAAAAGTTACTTACTAACTTTTCAACACTATTTATAGTAAGTGGAAATGGTGAATTAAATTGTGAATAATTGTGAAGAAATTGTGAACGACGAATTTTTAGCCATTTCAGTGTTGCAAAATCGCAACACATCTACGACTTAGGTCGGTTCAACTCACTTCCCATAGGCTTTGGCAAGACATTTTGTTGAATTAGCTGCACGATTTGATCATTCTGTGGCAAATCAGAATGCTGTGCATCATCCCCCGTCACCGTGATTTGTGTATAATGGGCAACTTGCTTTTGGAAAATATACTTACCGGCTTCGACTGATTCTTCAGGAACAATTCCATCATCATCATACGTCTCCGTGCCCAAAATCGAATACACCGTCAAATCAGTGGGGAGAGAGCTCCGGTGCTTAATAAAGTCCGCCAACATTTGCGTCTTGTTGTTAATGCTCTTCTCCGCAAAATTGTACGGTGACCCAATCGTCATCAAGACATTAACTTGTAGTTCTTCCGCTTGATAATACTGTTCTAAATACCGTGTCCAAATTAGCCCCCCATTCGAGTGACCAATGGCTTGGAAGCGACGGAAATGGTAACGCTTTTGCAGCATTAGAATTGCTTTATTAAACCACGCGGCTTGCTTTTTGATATTGGCATACCCATCATGATTGTTTTCAAAGGCAACCACCATATAAGGGGCCTGATCGCGGGCACGCAATTTACCGCTAACCGTCATCGCTCCTGTCTCTTTCACGGTCACTTTCAGCAAGCTGTGCTTATTAACCCCTTTATTTAGTTCCTTTACCAAACCATCAAAGCGATTTTGTGATGCTGATGATCCCGGAATTAAAATCGTTGGCGTCATTTTAGAATTAAAAATTGCACGGTTTGTTGAGGTTTTAACCTCACTCCATCGTAACCCCAGTATAATCATCGCCACGAGCAATATGAACATACCCGCAGTAACTACCCATTTAAGTCCATTGCGCATCTGTCACCTCTTCTAAAATCCGTTTTGCTGGTTGCCAATATAGCCAAATATCTAGCAGTAATATCGCAACCATGACAATTGCATAAGCCCCCAATTGGTGAGAGGCCAGTCCACCCAAAAGCAAGTTAGGCGTACCACTTGGTACCCAATAAACTGCGGGCGCTAAGTGGCGGAATAATAGCAGCGCCCCTAATAATAAGTTCACAATTGTGACAACGACCATCCGCCCCATCAGCCGTGGCCGCCACATAATCGGTATCATAAAGGCTAATGGCCACCACTGATCTAGTAATAATGGTATCAACACCAACAACCAAGTAATCGACACATGTTTCATGCGGCGCCGAATCATCATCGCCAAAAACAAGGCCAACAACATGCCGGCACTCCCAACTAACGCAAATGGTGCCAACGGATAAAGACTATATAGATTGGGTAAGGTTTGGTGTTGCAACATTGCGACCAAATTGGCGTTGGCCGTTGTGGTACTGATATCTGGATTCACCACCGCTGACAGACTATTTAAGCCAAGGCCATTACCAAGCACCGCCATCACATACCAGGCAATGCTCGACCACAAATGTTGCGGTCCATCACCAAACCAGCCACTGACAACTTGTTGTAAGAAAGCTGTCAAACTAAATTGCCACCAACGCTGCACCACCAAAATATAAAGCGCATAGACAGCATTCACCACAATGCCCATACCAAAGCGCCATTCGGTCTTGACACGTTGCACTGGCCAAACCAATGACATAACAAACACTGGCAAAATAAGCCAGTTAATCATTTGTGGGTTTCCTAGCAAATGCCACACAATTAGGGCAGACAAAGCAATTAAAACCCCTAGCTGTTCCGTTTTTAGGTGTGTCTTTAGCAAGGTCATCAACGTTCTGGCGACAACTAACACACCGACTAATTGGAATCCCATGGTCAGTGCCGTTGTAATCAACCCATTTAACATCACAAACTTACCCACGAATTTTGTGTAATGTAACACCGTCGGAAAAAAGCCATCCGGCAGTAACACAAGTCGTTGTCCTAACGCTAACCACGTTAAGACCAATACAACCGGCAATAACGTTGCCATACTTTGTTGCGTCGCCGCCAAATATCTTTTCATAGCATCCCTCTCTATTCAGTCGCCGCCCGGAACATCAGTTGCGCAAAGGCCACGTTTGCATGCGTTTTTTGGGTCATCCGATTACTAAACCAAATCACCATTGTGTGTCCATCCCGGGAGGTTTTAATCGTTGGTTCGTATCCCTGAATTAAACCGTGCAAATAGAGCGAGCCGTCTGCTTGATGGTAAAGTCCACTAGCATATTGCTCATTACCATTTGTTTTGGTCATATTTTGCCAAGCACTTTTAGACAATAGTTTGCCGTGTAGTTCGTCTTCTAAGAATTCATACATGTTAACAACAGACGTTGCCTTTGCCCCGGTACCAATCTCACGGTTATAAATCATGGCCGGTCCAGCATAATGTTGGCCAGTTTCTTTTTGACTTTCAGTATAGTACGGTGACTTCGTAAATGCATCATAACCTTGGAAATTATAGCCTTGGTGTTGATTGTACAGCGCATTAAATTGATCATCATACGACTTACCCTGTAATTGACGGAGAATCATCGCGATGACATCATAATTACCAGCTTCATAACGCCACTTTGGCGTTTGCTTGATTTTGATATGTTGCATGTCAAAATTCAAGTACGCCTCCTCATCCAAATCTTCCTTAGAAACCTTCGTCAAATGGTAATTAGACGTCATCGTCAATAACTGACGCATGGTAATTTTTCTAGCATTTGGTAGCGATGGCAAAAAGTGGCTAACCGTTGTGTCTAATGTCAGATGATGCTCTGCAAGTGCCCGCATCAACATGATGGCTGTTAAGTTTTTCTGAATTGAGGCCATTTCGTATTCCGACTGGACATTCAACGCTTGATTGGGCGTCGTCAGAGTGTGCCCATACGCCTGATACAAAACTGGCTTATTATCACGAACGACTAATAGACTACCTGAAAGCTTATTTTTAGCAACTGTTCGCTTTGCTAAATCAGCCATCGCTGGATCGTGACTAAATGGTTTTTTGGCCCAACTAACGTGGTGCGTCGCTGCCACAACAGGTCGCGCCGCGCCACCAACCATTGTCATGACACTAGTTGCTAAGACAACTGCACTAATCATTAATTTTCGCTGGTTCATTTCCTTACTCCTACTAAAAAAAGTGGTGACGCATCGCCACCACTTTTGGTTTAATTCACTAATGTCGCCGTCATCCAGTCATGACCATAATACTTATCCTGCATGTGATAAGTTGGCGTTGATTGTGGTGTTGTTAAGAAGTGGTTTACCCGCTTATCAAACGCTAGCCAACCGCGCCACCCCATGTGGATGGTATCTTGCATGAAATATTGCTTATCCCCTGATTGAGAAAAATCAGCAATATTCGTAAAGCCTTGTGTCTTTAACTGTGACTTAATCTTCGCAACAGTCTGGTCATACATCTTCATATCAAGTCCCGTGTATGCCGCCCACTTTTCATTAACTGGTTGGATAACAAAGAGCACATTGGTATGTGTCGCTGCAAACTGTTGTAAGGCCAATTGCAAATCACCATATTCGGGTGACTGCAAATAATTAAACTGACGCTGTGACCCGCGTAGCTTCCCCAATTGCTTGGCAACACGTTGTTGATAAAACTTATCATCAATACCAAACTGGTTCGACTTCGTGTGCTCTGCGGCATACTTGTCAGCTAAAGCGTTCAATTTTGTTTCATTGTACGTTTTTGGCAAGTTAGCTGTCTTAGGTAACACGCGCTTCGTATAATTATTTCCCAATTGCATATCAGCAAATAGTGAATCCTCATGGTTCAAGAAACGTAGCTTCATACTAATCCATCCTTGATCATTTGCGGTCAGCTTCTTGCCATCAGCAATACGTCGTAGATAACCAGTTAGTGATGAAGAGACATTCATTGCTAACAAACGCTTTGCCGCATAACGATCAGCCGTGGTCCCCTTAGCATGCTGTAACCACGTTAATGCTTGTGCTTGGTTAAAGTAATACTTAAACGCATTTGGATCTTCACCCCGCTTCACAAACCATTGTGGTGAAATCACGTACACGGCCTGCTTGTTGGTCAATTGCTTGGTGATTTGTTGCATGCCAAAGTACTGTGTCAATGACTGTGCCCCACGTTGACCCAATAAGAAAGGCCGGTATGAGCGGTGATAACCTTCCGCCAAAACGGATGGGTGGAACGTATCCATACGGCTCCACTCACTAGAACCGAAGAACGGTACAAAGCGGTGTTGCTTATCACTTAAGGCCCGTTGCTTAAGGGTTTGGTTCTTAAACACAATCGGTGTTAAGGCATTGGCAGCACGCTGCTCAGCTTGATAATCGTGCTTATTGTTGTCCTCCGGCATCAACATAATGCCGGCCACAACCGCAACGACCGCAACGATGACTGGACCAAAAATCAGGCCCAAACGCTTAAGCATTTTGCAACTCCTTGATACCTTCAATAATCTTGTTTGCTGTGTTCCAGTCATCACGACCCATCTCAGACACTGGTACCTTAATGTTAAACTTGGCTTCGATTTCAAGCACAAGTTCAACCGTTCCCATTGAGTCCAAGACACCGGCATCAAACAAATCTTCATCCATCATGTCTGATACGTCTTCCAAGAACAAATCGTTAATCATTCCCAATACTTCAGTCTTTACATCCATTTTTATATACCTCATTCATTACTAGTGATTATGGAACCAAAGTTGGTCCAAGAATCCAGAGAACAGCAAGAAGCTAACCATCACAATGTTAAACGTTAGGAAAATTGCAAACCCTTCCGTGAACTTATTGTGCGGAATCTGCTTCTTATGGCGACGCTTGTAACGCAGCCACCAATCATTAATCACCAAGGCTAGCCCGTGGAAAATACCGTAGCTGATGTAATACCAAGTTACACCGTGCCAGAATCCCATGATCGTCATGTTAAGCACATAAACCACACCAGACGTGACATTACGGTTCTTAAACACCTTGTGGCGCATGAACACCATCACTAGGCGCATAAAGATAAAATCACGGAACCAAAAACTTAGTGACATGTGCCAACGATTCCAAAAGTCCTTCAAGTTTTTCGCCATAAATGGCTTATCAAAGTTCATTGGCGTCTCAATACCCATTAGGTATGAAATGGCCACTGCGAACAATGAGTACCCGGCAAAGTCGAAGAACAGGTCGAAGCCGTACGCATACATGACACCAATCGTTGGCCAATTAATTAGTCCCCCAGCAACCAGTGCCTCATGCTCTAAGCCCGGCAAAAGTAATGTCCCAAAAATGTAAGCCAAGATGAATTTGTAAAAGAAGCCTAAAAACAAATAGTGGACCGCTTTTTCAATCATCCCCAGGTACTTATCCCGGTCAGGTACCGTCTCATAATCTTCCGTAAAGCGCCGGAACCGATCAATTGGCCCTGAAGACAAGGTTGGCATGAAGAGCATAAAGCGTAAGAATTGGCCAAAGGTGAATTCCTTCAACACACCATCACGCATCTCCATCAACATGCCGACCGAACGGAACATCAAGTAGGAAATTCCTAAAAAGCCAAGCAATGAGTTTTGCCCCATCGTAACAGCTGGTGTGATCTTCACGATTGCTAATGGCAATACATCTAAGAATACGGCACCATAGAATACCCACTTATTATCCGCCTTTTGCCGATATTTAGCATAGCCAAAGACCATCACAGCCTGCCAGATAATATATCCGATTAAGGCGATAAATTGTTGCCAGTGCGAGCCGGCGAACATCAAGACAATAAACGCTAATGATACTAAGCCTTCGTACCACTTAATGCGCTTACCAAAGAGTAACGCCACCACAACTGGAATTAACGCAACAAGCAAATAGATGAAATACTGAGGATCGCCGTATGGCTGCCAATTTGGCAGCTCTTGCAACCAGTTCATCATCGGTTATTAACCTCAGCAATCAACGCCTTAATATTAATCTTGCCATTTGGCGTAATTGGCAAGTCTTCACGATACATGAAGCGTGAAGGCATCATGTATGGCATCATATCATTTTGCAAATCTTCCTTAATTGCCTTAGTCAATTGCAAATCCTTTTCAAATTGCTCACGAACGCCAGGCTTAACCACAACATAGGCCAACAAGTTTTGCACCTTGTGTTGGTCGTTATAACGTGGCACAGCAACCGCTGATTCAACATATTGTGACAAGTTCAAGATGTGTGACACTTCTTCCAACTCGATACGGTAACCATTGAACTTGATTTGGAAGTCCAAACGACCACCATAGTGCAACATACCATCCTCATCAAAGTAACCTAAGTCACCCGTGTGGTAAGCTGGTTGACCATCTAATTCAAAGAAGGCTGCCGCCGTCTTTTCAGGATTGTTCAAGTAACCCTTTGAAACTGCTGGACCAGACACAATGATTTCACCTTGTTCACCAGCTGGCAACTTGTTACCATCTTCGTCCATGACAAAAGTTGGTGAATCTGGCTTAGGGAAGCCGATTGGCAAGCGCTCAGCCTTTTCAATCATCGCTGGTGTGATCGCAACTGCAGACAAAGCAACCGTCGCTTCAGTTGGACCATAGGCATTCACAATGCGGGCTTCTGGGAAGCGCTCGTGCAACTTGGCTGCCGTACTTACCGTCAATTCTTCACCATCAAAGTAGAAGTACTTAATGGTTGGCATCTTTTCAGCATTAAAGTCTTCTGACAACATGGCCATATCAGCGAATGATGGCGTTGACGTCCAAACTTGAATTGGCAATTCAGGCAAAGCCGCAAACAATTCCTTGAAGTTTTCAGTGACGTGCTTTGGCAAAGCGTATAACGTACCACCCATTGCCAACGTTGGGGCCCAGTACATGACTGACAAATCAAATGAGTATGGTGGTTGTGCCAACATTTGTGGTTGTGTTGGAACATCAAAATCATCCGTATTCAGCATCCAGTTTGTGTATGACAACAAGTTGTTGTGTGAAATTTGCACACCCTTAGGCAAACCCGTCGTTCCTGACGTAAAGATGATGTAGTAGTTATCGTCACCAGCAACCGCGTGCGTCATCTCATAATCAGCCTTTGAAGCAAACGCTTCGTGCACTTGATCCAGCGTCACGACGGGTACTGATGTAATATCGATTGGCAATGGATCGATAGCGATAACCAACTTAGGTTCACCAATCGTCAAAATGTTCGTTAGACGCTCGTTAGCTGAGTTCACGTCAACTGGCGCATAGGCGTGACCTGACTTGCTCAACCCAACAAAGGTCGCAAGCATCTCATATTCTTGACCACCAAATACCATCACCAATGACTTATCAGGCAAGCCCAATGAATCAACATAGGCAGCCAAGCCATCTGAATCACGCTTCAAATCAGCGTATGTGTGCGTGTCACCAAGGACGTTGTAGACAGCCATATCTGGTTGCGTCTTAGCATAGTCATCAATCGTTGCAAGCATGTTTGTAATTTGCATGATAATCTCAAAATCTTCTTTCTATAAATCAAACAATCTCAAATTAGAATTCGTTATAAATAAAGTGGCCCTGTCCCAAGCCTGAATAACCATAAAGGTAAATCAAAGCCAGGATAACCAATGCATAAAATACGGTCTGTCCAATAAACTTCATCACAGGCTTTGTCTTGCGAACATCCTGTTCTTCCTTCATGTCTATCTCCTTGTGTAACTTTTTTAAATTTACTTATCGTCAATATGACAAATATTTCGTACCTTAAAATAAACCCGCAACCTTAAACACATATTAAAAATACGTATTATCGGTTAACAAATATTTTTATATTTTTTTAGCTGGCCGAAAATAATATAAAACTATTTTATTTGACAGCAAAATTCAATAACAATATGAGAAAACGACTCACCGTTCTCATTGTAATGTTATTTTAAGGTGATGCGATGCAAGAAATACCATAAAACGAAAAAGCCATCGACAACTTTTAAAGTCATCAATGGCTTTTCATTATTTATATGATTAGGCAAAGAAGCCCATATCTGATGCAATAGATGGGTATGAGTACAAGTTGTGCTTAATCGCCCACTTGTCTTGCTTTTGGTTGATAGC
Organism: Weissella sp. MSCH1; assembly: GCF_045799135.1. NCBI lineage: Bacteria > Bacillati > Bacillota > Bacilli > Lactobacillales > Lactobacillaceae > Weissella > Weissella sp. MSCH1. Next base: position 13,820 of record NZ_JBJMBA010000030.1, read on the forward strand.
CACTGTGAAGTAGTTCAACAACTCATCCGCCTCAGCACTCAAAACAGTCGCACCGATAATGACACCCTTTTCGTTCAAGACAACCTTTGCTTTCGCAATCGGTTCCTTGTGACGCCAGTATGCTAGCCAAGGCGTCATGTCAATTGAGTTAACACGCATGCCCTTTGCTTCAGCCTCAACAGCTGACATACCAACTTGACCCAACTTTGGTGATCCGTAGACCATCGTTGGAATAGCAGGGTATGAAATTTCTTCTGGCTCGGTACCAGTCAACAAGCCAGCTACATAACGTGCCTCATAGGCACCAGTTGGGGTCAACTTTGGTACAGGTGATTCAGCAACGTCGCCTACCGCAAAAATGTTGGGGTTCGTCGTACGCAAATCAGCCATAACCTTGATACCGTTACCGGCCACTTCAACACCGGCTGCATCCAAGTTCAAGTCTTCTGTATTACCTGCACGACCAGCTGCAATAAATGGCATATCGCTTGTTACACGACGACCATCTGCCGCAACGATATCGAAGCGACCGTCCGCCGTTTCTTCTACGGCAGCGGTATCAAAGTTCCAGTGGAACGTAATTCCCTTGCTCTCCATTTGCGCAATCAAATCTTGCGTCAAATCTTGATCAAACTCACGTAGAATAACATCGTGCTTCGCAACAACGTGTACCTTAGCACCCGCCGCTGCTGCAATACCGGCAAATTCGATGGCAATGAAGCCAGCACCGATGAAGGCCACTTCTTCTGGCATCTTAGGCAAGTTCAAGAAGTCCTCATTGTCGTGCAATAACTCATCACCAGGCACTGACAAACGTGCAGGACGCGCACCCGTTGCGATAATCCACTTATCAGCCGTGAACGTTTCCGTTCCCGTTGAGACAGTGTGCTCATCGACAAAGTAGGCGTGTCCGTACTTGTGTGTAATACCCGCATCATCCAAGCCCGCAATCTTACGAGCAGGCACAGGATCCGTGTATGCCATCTTGTGTTCCATCAAGGCAGGCCAGTCAATCTCATTGTGACCAATCAAGCCTGTGTGTTGCATCCATTCTGCTTGTTCCTTAGCTTCAACAGCCGCCAACAAGACCTTCTTAGGATCGCAACCATAATTAGGGCAGGTACCACCCCAGAGATACTCTTCGACAATCACAACTGATTGACCAGCTGCTTGCAATGGAAAGGCCGCTGACAAACCAGCAGGGCCTGAACCAATAACACCCACATTAAAGTGTTCCATGAGCACCACTCCTCCTTTTATTTATTGCTATTATTTTAACAGCTATTTGCAACTATTCCGAAAAATAAGGGGCTAAACTAAGCCTAAACTAATGACCAACGCTTGATCTAATTTTGCCACCAGGTGACCTGGGACAAGGCCAATTTTATCTTGCAATCGGCGCTTATCAATCGTTCGAATCTGTTCCAGCAAAATTACCGAATCCCGAGCGATCCCTGTATCCTCTAATTCAGCCGGTAACCCCACATGGGTCGGCATCTTAGGCTTTGCAATTTGCGCAGTAATCGGTGCAACAATCACAGTTGGCGCGTGTTGATTACCCACATCATTCTGAATAATCACTACCGGCCGTTGCCCGCCTTGTTCCGATCCCACAACAGGTGACAAATCCGCAAAGAAAATGTCACCGCGTTTGATATCATGTCGACTTGCCATACGCTCTCTCTACTTCACTAAATGACGTGGTAATCTTGGTGACAATCCGGTTGCGATTTCATAAGGAATCGTATCCATCTTGTTCGCCAAATCAACTAACGTAATTTCTTCATCGCCAACCCGACCAATCAACGTGACAACCGTTCCAACCGGCATCTCTTCTGGCAGTCGAATCATAAATTGATCCATTGCAATTCGGCCAACTAATTCGGCTCGACGGCCATCTGGTAGCAACACATCCATGCCTTGCAGGGCCCGTGGATAGCCATCCGCGTACCCAACTGGCACTGTCCCAATCCATTCTGGTTCCGTCGTTGTATAAGTTGCCCCGTACGAAATTGACGTCCCAGCTGGCACCCGCTTAACGTGCACCAACTCGGCCTTCAATGACAAAACTGGTTGTAAATCACGATTTGGCAAGGCTCCCTGTGAGGCATCGAATCCATACATGGCCGCCCCAACGCGAACTGCATCCGTGCTTGGTTGCTCATGCCACAATGACGTACCCGAGTTGGCCAAATGGCGCCAAATATCGGCTGGCAAATCCAATTCATCTGTCAACTCATGCCACTTGGCTAATTGCTTTTCAAAATAGACCGTATCATTCCCATCAGCTGTTGCAAAGTGCATACCAATCCCTTGGAACACAACGTTATCAGTCGCATTCAACTTTGCAACCACCCGCTCAAGTTCCTCGCGATTACGAATACCGATTCGGCCCATGCCAGTATCCACTGCAACCGATACTGTTAAGGTTGCCTCAGGCTTAAGTTGACTTAAGGCTTCATCCAGCCATGCCTCGCTGGCTACAACGGGAATTAAATCATACTTTGCTAAGTCAGCCACATACGACGCTGGCGTCACACCCAAAATCAAAATGGGTAACTTCACACCAAATTGGCGCAACCAAACCCCTTCATCAATCGTCGCCACTGCAAATCCATCCACACCAGCACGTTTAGCTGCCGTCACAATTTGTGGCAGCCCATGCCCATATGCGTTTGCTTTAACAACCGCAAAGAACCGGTTGGTTTCGGTCAGTTCGCGCACGTAGGCCACGTTATGTGCCAAAGCCTCGGCTGAAATTTCCAACCAAGAGGGGCGACGTTCACTGACCGGTTGGTGTAAAGACGCCAACGATTCCAAAATTACTGAACTATGTACGGTATCACCTGTGTGTGAAATTGAAATATGTGCCACCGCCTCGTCTTGCTTGGGGTGCTTGACCATGACTGGTTGTCCAGCTTCATTTGGTAATACTTCCATGTCGTGCCAGTGGGCTTCAGACCCAATGCCCGTACCAATGGCTTTACTATACGCTTCTTTAATAGAAAAACGGCCAGCTAAAAATTCCATTTGGTGCTTGCCCTTGCGCACGTCAAACACCTCACGCTCTGCTGGTGTCAACACGACATCAATAAACTCAGGGCGACGTTCTGCCAAACGCGTGACATCGCTAATCACTTGTGCATCGATGCCTTGTCCGATAATCATTATAATCGACCTCCCAGTCCGTAAATCATTGTCTCATTATACCCCGATTACCGTGCATAAAAAAGAGAACTTGTGCTGAGAAGTCTGGTTTGCTATTCAAAATTTTTGCGCAAAAAAAGGCCGGTCATACAACCAGCCTTCTTTATTAATCGTTATTCTTAATGACAAAGTCACGTGATTGACGACGTGGTGCACCTGAGCGACCGCGTTGTGAACGATCACCTGAACCTGTACGGGCACCGCGGTCGAATGAACGACGTTCGCGTTGTCCGCGTTCACCATCGCGACCACCTTCACGACGACCACGGTAACCACCGCCACGACGATCGCCATCACGACGACCACGGTAGCCACCACCATTGCGTGAACCACCACCGAAGCCTGAACGCTTACGTGGCAATGGACGCTCACGTGACAACGTGAATTCAGCATCCATGTCTGAAACGTTTGCAACAGCTCCCAACAAAGCCGTAGCCAAAGTCTTTGCATCGTACTTTTCAACCAAAGTATCGATAACTTCTGAATCAACTGATCCTGAAGTTGCTGCAATAACTGCTTCAACTGAATCAGCTGCAACTGACATACGACCAGCCAACGCCTCTTCACGAGTAGGTGGCTTCAATGGCAACATACGCTTCTTCGTCAACTTTTCAATGTCCTTCAAGTAGTCCATTTCAGCATTTGAGATGAACGTTACAGAAGTTCCGTGCGCACCGGCACGACCAGTACGGCCGATACGGTGAACGTATGATTCTGAATCTTGCGGAATGTCAAAGTTGTAAACGTAGTCAACACCTGAAACGTCCAATCCACGCGCAGCAACGTCAGTGGCAACCAAAATCTTGATTTCACCATTCTTAAATTGCTTCAAAACTTGTGAACGCTTTTGTTGCGTCAAGTCACCGTGGATACCGGCAGCGTTAAAGCCGCGCAATTCCAAACCACGTGTCAATTCGTCAACACGGCGCTTTGTACGACCAAACATAATGGCCAACTTAGGTTGTTGTACATCCAAGATGTGCGTCAACGTGTCAAACTTTTCAAAGTCACGCACGCGAACGTAGTATTGCTCAACCAAATCAGTTGTCAATTCCTTGGCAGCGATTTGAATGTGCTCTGGTTCCGTCATAAATTGCACACCAATACGCTTGATAGCAGGTGGCATCGTTGCTGAGAACAACAACGTTTGACGTTGATCAGGAACGGCCTTCAAGATAGACTCGATGTCTTCCAAGAATCCCATGTTCAACATTTCGTCCGCTTCGTCCAAGACCAAAGTCTTAACGTTTGACAAGTTGATCGTGCCACGGTTGATGTGGTCGATCAAACGACCAGGCGTTCCAACAACGATGTGAGCACCATGGCTCAAACCGTTGATTTGGCGGCGAATATCAGCACCACCAAAGACAGCTTGTACCTTAACACGCTTATCGCGTCCCAACTTGAATAGCTCATCTTGTGTTTGAATAGCCAATTCACGTGTTGGTGAGACAACAAGTGCTTGTACTTGGTTGCTGTCAGTGTCAATCATGTTCAAGATTGGCAATCCGAAAGCGGCCGTCTTACCGGTTCCCGTTTGGGCTTGACCGATAACGTCCTTACCAGCCAAAGTCAAAGGAATCGTTTGTTCCTGGATTGGCGTGGCCTCTACATAGCCATGCTTCTCAATGGCCGTCAATAGGTCTTGTGATAGACCCAACTCTGAAAACTTCAAAATATTTCCTCCAGTTGCGATTGCGGAGTCAATCGCGCTCTATATATCGCGAACTACGAACAAAATTCAAACTAGACACAATCCGGCATCCATACTGCGTTTGATTTTGGCAACAGTCCTTTTTGTAACTTATCTATCTTATCCTGTTAACAAGTAATTAGCAAGTAACACGGTAGCAGAAAATTCATAGAATCATAACAAAACCGTCTTCACGACGCGTCACTCCGGTCGTGAAGACGGTTTAAATTTTTAAAATTAAACGCTGTGATTAACGTAAATTAATCTTCCGCAATTTGAATATCGGCATTCAACATCGTTAACTTGTGGATGATGTGATCGTAACCACGCAAAACGTGCTCAGCGTTGGTTACTTCTGTAATGCCATCTGCCATTAGACCAGCAGTAACCAGTGAAGCACCCGCACGAATTTCAGCAGCAGCCACACTAGCGCCATGGAAGTTATTACTCTTAGTAACCGTGATTTGACCATATTCAGGGTTTTCAATTGCCACACCTAACTTTTGTAGTTCAGGAATGTGACGTGTGCGCTCTGGGTAAATCGTTTCCGTAATCACGCTTTCACCATCAGCTAATGTTAGCAACGGCGTAATCGGTTGTTGCAAGTCAGTGGCAAAACCAGGGAATGGTGCTGTCTTAATGTGAATTGGCGTCAGGTTTTCTGACTTTGGTACGTAAATACTATCTTCACGTACATCCAATTGCACACCCATCTCAATCATTTTAGCCGTAAACGATTCCAAGTGTTCTGGAATAACATTCTTAACCAAAACCCCATCACCTTGTGCCGCAGCCAACGCCAAATAAGTTCCCGCTTCAATACGATCAGGAATAATCGTGTGCGTATTCTTTGACTCTAGCTTAGGCACACCAGTAATGCGAATGACATCCGTTCCAGCCCCACGAATTTGTGCCCCCATGTTGTTCAAGAACGTTGCCAAATCGATAATTTCAGGCTCACGGGCTGCATTTTCCAGAATCGTTGTTCCTTCAGCGTGTACAGCAGCCAAGATGATGTTCATGGTTGCACCTACTGACACCATATCCAAGAAAATACGAGCACCCTTTAGTCCATCATCGGCTGTGATGTAGACCGTATCATTTTCTTCGCGAACCTTCGCACCAAGCGCTTCAAACCCTTTAATGTGTTGGTCAATTGGTCGTGGCCCAATGTTATCACCACCGGGGAATGTTACCGTTGCGCGACCAAAACGGCCAAGCAAAGAACCCATAAAGTAATATGAGGCGCGCAAAGACTTAATTGCCGTCGAAGGCAACTCTGCTTCGACAATTTCAGTTGGGTCAATCATCAATTCGCCACCCTTAAATGTTGACGTGACGTTCATTGATTCCAAAATTACTTGCAAGTTGTATACATCTAAAATATCAGGCACACTATCAAACTTCACTGGCGTCTCTGCCAAAATAGCCGCTGGAATCAATGCTACTGTTGAATTCTTTGCGCCACCGATAGTCACTTCGCCACTCAGGCGACGACCACCATGGATAACCAATTTCTTCATTATTTTCACCCTTTTTATTAACAGGGGTTGCCCCCTACGCCTGTTCAGGCCCATTCATTTCATTAATTATTGTCTGTTATCACCGTTACCAATCGACTATCGCCGATTAGGATGTTTTCTCATCACCTGGATAACATTCTTTGTCAATTTTACAGTACAGATACACCAATAACAAGGAAACTTGCCATTCCGGCGCAAGGCGTAAACATTACTTTAAAATTATCAATTTGGTTAGTTTTATGGCGAAATATTGAGAAATTCAGGCACCGTAAAAAAAGAACCCGTTTCCCATCGTTGGAAACGAGCTCTCGCATTGACTAAATTAAGCTTCCTTCTTATCCAAAGCAGCCTTAACAAAGGCACCGTACAAAGGTTCTGGACGGTATGGACGTGACAAGAATTCTGGGTGGTATTGGGCCGCCACAAAGAAGTCGTTTTCTGGCAATTCAATAATTTCCATCAAGCGATCATCAGGTGACGTTCCAGCAAAGACCATACCAGCATCTTCAAATTCCTTACGGTAATCGATGTTGAATTCGTAACGGTGACGGTGACGCTCTTGGATCTCATCTTGACCCTCGTAGATTGCCTTCGTCAACGTACCATCCTTCAAGTCGGCTGGGTACAAACCAAGACGCAAAGTACCACCACGATCCGTAACTTCCTTTTGGTCGTTCATCAATGCGATAACTGGCGCATCTGTGTCTGGGTTCAACTCAATTGAGTTGGCGTCCGTGTAACCAAGGACGTGACGAGCAAATTCAACTGAAGCCAATTGCATTCCCAAGCATACGCCCAAGAATGGCACATTGTTCTCACGAGCAAATTGGATTGCTGAAATCTTACCTTCAGTACCACGAGCACCGAATCCACCAGGTACAATCACACCATCAGCATCAGCCAACAATTCTGAAACGTTCTCATCGTTAACCTTTTCTGAGTTGATGGCGTTGATTTCTACATCAGCATCAACCGCGTAACCACCGGCACGCAAGGCCTCGTTAACTGAAATGTAGGCATCTTGCAAATCAGCATACTTTCCAACCAATGTAATCTTCAACTTCTTCTTCAAGTTGCGGATCTTTTCAATCATGGCTGTCCATTCAGTCATGTCAGCTGGTTCAGCCGTCAAGCCCAAACGCTTCAAGATAACATCATCCATGCCTTGCTTTTGCATGTTCAAAGCAATCTCGTACAAAATGTCAACGTCCAAAGACTCAATAACCGCTTCAGGCGCAACGTCCGTGAACAATGCCAACTTCTCACGCATCTCTTGCGTAATTGGTTGCTCAGTACGAACAACCAACATGTCAGGTTGAATTCCCAATGAGCGCAACTCAGCAACTGAGTGTTGCGTTGGCTTCGTCTTCATTTCTCCTGCAGCGCGCAAGTATGGAATCAATGACGTGTGGATGTATGCGACGTTTTCAGCACCAACTTCGCGCTTCATTTGACGCAATGCTTCGATGAATGGCAATGATTCAATATCACCAACCGTTCCACCAACTTCAGTAATCACGATGTCAGCATCCGTTGTTTCAGCGGCGCGCATCATCTTTTCCTTCAATGCATTCGTGATGTGTGGAATAACTTGTACAGTTGCACCATCATAATCACCACGACGTTCCTTGGCCAAAACTTCAGAGTACACACGACCTGACGTCACGTTTGAATACTTGTTCAAGTTAATGTCGATGAAACGCTCATAGTGTCCCAAGTCCAAGTCAGTTTCCAAACCATCATCAGTGACAAAAGTTTCACCGTGTTGATATGGTGACATCGTTCCTGGGTCGACGTTAATGTATGGATCAAACTTTTGTACGGCAATCTTGAAACCACGGTTCTTCAACAAGCGGCCCAATGATGCTGCGACGATACCTTTACCCAATGATGAAACCACACCACCGGTAACAAAGACGTACTTAGCTGTCATAAAAATAATCCTCCGAGTTCTTTGTGCAGGAGCAATAAAAAATAAAAAAGCTCCCAATGCTAATTATAGCGTTGGGAGCGTTAATCAACTTTGATTACGTCTCGTATTAAACAAATACAAGAGCCCGGAACTTAATAATACACACCTTTTCAAAGTAAGTCAATATTAAGTGCCAACATTATTTATTTTAATCCTTATCTGCCACACGCAAACTCTTCTTAAACCATGGTGAGGCAAAGAAGGCGATGACATCGTTTCCCATGTACAACATGTACGTGAAGAACAAGACCAATGAGGCATCCCCTTGTGCGGCGGTCATCCCCCACAAGACAACTTGTGCGATTCCTTGCAGGAACCACATGTAGTAAGCCTCTGAAAAGCGGAGCGTCGTTAACACTGCCCCGGTAATTCCGATAGCAGCTGCACCCGCGTCAATTAATGGACGTGGTGAATGTGTGATGTAAATTTCGAAAAAGTACAAGGCCACAAATGACAAGACAAAGACCAAGACGAAGAACGTCCGCGTCTTAGCAAAAGTCATCTTTTCGCCACGATCTTTTACTTCACTAATCTTGCGGACATTCATGGCCACATCCTTTGACCATGATGGCATTAAAATAACCGGCAAATCCAACAAAATAATATAAACGAATTGCAAAACTGCATCCGCTGGATTGTGCGCTTCAATAGCCAACCCGATGTATACCAGGGCCGAAACTAACCCTAAGATACCGTTCACAGGTCGGGCATTCGTAATTGCCAAGGTTGTCGTAAACCCTAGCAAAGCGGCAATCAGCGTCCAAACAGCCATCCCCGTAACAGGGTTAGCAATCGTTTGACTAATCAGAAAACCAAAACCGAACATCAACAACATGTATGAAGCTGTTGCCCAGCCCTTCATTTGTTCGACGTACCATGATGGTTTAAAAATTTTAGCGACGTGTTCCCAAGAAAACTTTGGGGACGTTTGTGGTGCATTCATAATGAATACCTCTCTTCCGGTTCTTGATTAACGTGCGGTTTACCGCGCACGCTTTACTTTATTACGCGAGGACTTTCTCGCGGTTACCTCTTAAAAAGCAACTTTACCAGTTTACGGGAATTCTTAAGAAAATGCAAAAACGTTTTAACAATCACAAAAAAACGCATAGCCATCACAGCCATGCGTTTTTATTGTTAATTAAAAATTAACGCTCGATGTCACCTGAACCATAGTCGTCGTCGACTGGGGCGATGCCACCGATTTCTTCGCCGATTCCGCCAGCAACTTCGTCATTACCGAAGTTGTCATCTGAATCGTCGTCATCGTCGTCATCCGCATCGTCGTCATCATCTGATGCAGCTGCCGTCTCGTCTTCTTCTTCAACGTCACCGAAGTCATCGTCTTCAGGATCATCGTCGTTGTAGTCGATAACATCGTCATCATCTGCAACGTCTGCCAAGAAGGCATTGATCTTCTTACGCTTCTTCTTCTTTGGTTGACCTTCTTCTTCTTCAAGATCCAAGTGAACGGCTTCATCGATTGAGTCGATTGGGTACCATGAACGAAGCCCCCAAACGTTATCACCCAAAGAAATGAATGAACCGTCAATATTCAAATCAGTGTAAAATTGTGCCAAGCGCGCACGAATCTCTTCGTCCGTCTTACCAGTGAATGATTGTACTTCATTCAACAAATCACTAAACGCCATGGTGTCATGACGGTCAGACAAAATCGCACGAGCAACTTCAATCATTGAAAGCTCAGCCTTATTTTGGCCGTCAAATTGTGTTAATGCCAAATCACTGCACGTCCTTTCGCGGTCTTACTCAATGTCTTATCTTACAATATTTCAGGCATTTCGGCAAATATTATTCTCGGTTAATCCGCCAATTCCGGCACATCCCGACCAAGAACCCATTTTTCGACTGCCACACCAACGCCATCTTCATTTTGCGTCGTGGTTTCAACGTCCGCAATTGCCTTCACTTCAGGTACTGCATTTCCCATGGCAACGCCTAAGCCAGCCGCCTCAATCATTGTCAAATCGTTTTGTTGGTCGCCCAATGCCATCGTCTCTGATCGGTCGATGCCCAGCAATTCTGCCAGTGCCAACAACCCGCTCCCCTTCGTAGCATCCTTGTGCATAAACTCCAAGTGCTGGGGCGTTGACTTGACAATATAGTACTTATCACGAATGGCCTGTGGCAGTGCTTCACGCCAGCGATCCACATCCGCTTCGTCACCGATAAACATGAACTTAACATAATGGTCATTTGGATCCATCTCAGCCATATCCGTCACATGCAATGGCATCTTAATCAAGAAGTTTTCACGACTTGCCCAATAGTTGATTGTGTCATCCGTTGTATACGCAGCATCCAACGTTTCAACTTGCAGGTACGCACCCAAGTCATTGGCCACTTCACGCAACGTCAAATAATCATCGTACGACAACTCTTGACCGCCCAGCGCCTTACCTGAGGTAGTTTGCACAACGCCACCGTTATACGTCACTGCATACTGGTCGTCACGATTGTTCAATCCCAGTTCATCCAAGTATTCTTGCACGCCTGGCAATGGACGTCCCGTCGTCAGAACAACTTTAACACCTTGCGCTGTTGCTTCGTTCAAAGCAGCCTTAACACGTGGCGTAACTTGCTTGTCTGTATTCACCAATGTGTCATCAATATCGATTGTAATTAGCTTAATCGTCATGTTTATCCCCCATAAACGGTTTCGTCTGGCAGCGCTCGGCCTACCTTATTTAGTTACTGGTGCAATTAGTGTTTCGTTATGCACATAACGCTGGAATTCATTGTAAAGCGGCGCCATGACATCACCCACAGCATGTTCACTCATCATCTCACGTGGGAAGAAGAAGCGGGCATTACCAAAGATGCGGCCTGTCATCGCTTCAACCAGCGCACTTTGCGTTGACAATTCAACCAACTCACCAGCTGGTTGAATTAATTCAATTTGGGTTCGTGGCTTTTTATCACGCGGATTATAAGCATCATACGGTAAGTCATAACTATCGTTCTCTGCGGTGTAATAACGCTCATCAAACCCAGCCGAAGAAATCAATTTCGTAATCGCTGGTAGCAAACTACGTGCATCATCTTCAATCAAAATCGACTTCAGTGGTTTACGATCCAAGAAACGTGTAGCCAAATCAGCTAAAATCGCATCATCCGCCAAACGCCATTCGCTAATATTAGCCAGCATGACCGAGTCATCCAACATCAAGTATTGTTGGAGTGTCACCTCACCAGCGAAGAGCGGTTGCAAGGCCGGCGAAATGAAATCCGCTGAAATACGTGGATCTGCCTGACTCTCATCGTACAAGAACTTCGCACGTTCTAGTAGATGTTGTAGTAACACCTCAAACGAACGTGAAACCGGGTGGAAATACACCTGCACATACATTTGGTAGCGTGAGACCACATAGTCTTCAATGGCATACATGCCCTTTTGATCGAAGGCGATACCGCCCTCATAAGGACGCATCACGTGAATAATGCGTGACAAATCAAATTCACCGTAAGTGGCACCCGAATAATAAGCATCTCGTAACAGATAATCCATCCGGTCGGCATCGATTTGACTTGAAATCAACTGCACGACTTGCGGGTTCGGATAGGTCTTGGCAATCACACTCGCCACCTTGGCCGGGAAATCAGGTGCCACCTCAGCCAACACTTGGTGGATTTCTGTTTCTGGTGACAAAATAATTTGTTGCGTATAAGCTTCGTGATCAGTATTAAAAATATGTTCGAACGTATGTGAGTATGGGCCGTGGCCTAAATCATGTAGCAACGCCGCGCTTAACAACACCAATCGTTCGTTTGCATCCCACAAGCCATCCCCAGGTTCCTTAGAAGGGAAAAACTTCTCAAGGTGATCAGCAAATTGCCGTGCAATTTCGTAGACCCCTAATGAATGTGAAAATCGTGAGTGTTCCGCACCGTGGAAAACGGCACTGGCAACGCCCAACTGCTTGATGCGTCGCAACCGTTGAAACTCAGTGGTGCCGATCAAGTCAAGAATCACCTGATCTTGGACACGAATAAAGTTATGCACTGGGTCGCGGAAAACTTTCTCTTTTACTGTTGTCATCATGATTGCCACAACGCCTTTCTGATTTATCAGATCAATTGTTTCTTACATTATAACGTACAAAAGCCTGTATAATAGGTGCAATAGGATTTTATAAGGAGATTTTATATGTCTGCCACTAACAACGAACGACCCGTATCAGTAAAATTACAAACAACTATCCAACAAGATGGTGATAAAGAGACCTTTACTTTTACAGAAACCGGCACCATTGTCGAAATGAACGGCACAGCCTACTTACGCTATACCGAACACCAAGCAGGGTTTGAGACCCCCGTCACGTTCAAAGTGCGTCCTGATGGTGAAGTGTCGCTAAAGCGATCTGGCGAAAGTGCCACTCATTTGCGATTTATGGCCGAACAAACCATCCCCACTCGTTACACCACAGCCCAAGGTTCAATGATACTTGATGTTCAAACAACAACTTTATCAGCAAACGTGGCTGATTCTTTCGACAATGGTATTGTTGAAATCGCTTATTCTTTGTTAACTGGTGAAACGATTCTTGGTGACTATACGTTACGTTTAGAATTCAGCGTTAATTAACACTAACGAAAAAGGTTCGACAGCTTATGCTATCGAACCTTATTTTTTGTACAAAAAAAGACCATCGTGCAAGAGGGGGAACGCAACGATGGTCCGCCGCCGGCTACTATCGCAACCAGCGAGGGGGGTGTCACGCAGTTTGGGGAACTGCGTGACGCTTCATGTACTTTGGGGAGTAATGAAATCCACTAGGAACAGTGGATGAATATATAATAGCCAATTCGTATGAATTTTATGTAAATAGAATGTTTCAATTGATTAACAAAACTAACTTTCAGTAAGAAATTAGTTGCAAAAACAGGACACATCGCAAAATGTGCCCTGTTTTTCACGTTTTTTAGTTTTGATTTGCTTCTGACTTCGTTGATAATGAGCTCGTTGTCTTCGTCAATTTCACGTCAGTCGTCTTTTGCTTACCATCGCGGTAGTAGGTTACCTTAATTGTGTCACCAACCTTGTGCTTATACAAAGCATCTCGCAAGTCACCCGAACCAGTAACCTCAGTATCGTCAATCTTGGTAATCACATCGTACTTCTTCAAGCCCGCAGTCGCTGCTGCTGACCCATCTTCAGTACTAATAACCACAACACCACCTGAAACGCTGGTTGGCAACTTCAAGATTGTTGATTGATCCGTCGTTGAAACATTACTCAAATCAACCATTGAAACGCCCAAAGCTGGTCGTTCAACCTTTCCATTCTTCTCCAACTCATTAATGATGTTAACTACCGTGTTAGCCGGAATCGCAAATCCCATTCCTTCAACCGACGTACCGTCAGTTGATGACGCCAACTTCATTGAGTTGATACCAACCACTTGACCGGCCAAGTTCACCAATGGGCCACCTGAGTTTCCGGGATTGATTGCTGCGTCCGTTTGGATAACCGTGGCCTTACCGAGCGAATCACCGTTCTCATTCGTGGCATCGACTTCGCGCTTCGTTGCTGAAATGATTCCTTCCGTCACCGACGTCGCATACTCCGATCCCAATGGTGAACCGATGGCCAAAACTGATTGTCCCGGCTCAATCTTACTTGAGTTAGCAAAGTCAGCTACTTCTGATACCTTACTTGCATTAATCTTCAACACAGCCAAATCAGTTTGCTCATCAGTACCAACCAACGTCGCCGTCAACTTAGTGCCATCGCTCAACAAGACTTGCAACGCGTTTGACCCTGAAACCACGTGGTTGTTCGTGACGATATAAGCCGTGTTACCATCCTTCTTGTAAACCACTCCTGATCCCTCAGAAGCCGTCTGCAAGTCTGACGAATCCGTCGACTTGCTATCACTTGATGATGAATCACTACCACCAAACAAACCGCCGAATAATGAGTCGCTGTCTGAAAGGGATTGTTGCTTTTGCAAGTTAATCACTGACACAACTGCACCCGACACCTTGTTAAAGGCCTTCGTTGCATCAGATTCACCCTTCACGTTCGAGTTACTTACCTTCACCGGTGTCGTCTTACCAGTTGTAACTGTTGAAAAAGTGCCGGCGTTATTCAGGTAAGTTACGCCACCAGCAGCGGCACCACCGCCAACTAGCCCGGCAACAATCCCGATAATTGCTATTTTTGTGGTTGATGTCTTCTTCATGCTTTTCTCTCGCTTATCTCCGTTGTCCATGGTTATTCCCCTCCATGTCTATTTTCCGATTATTGTACCGTAATTATAGAAATAAACCCTTTAAGACGGCTTAAGGTCGCTATTTTAAACCTCAAACAATTTCGTCGCTACCGCTGGATCCGTATCAAATAAATTAAAATCATGGTTAACACCAAAGTCATGTTCTTCCAATACTTGTTGGACCGTCAAATGCGCCAATGGCTTTTGATTGTTCTCTTGACTCAAGTGCCCCAAATAGACATTCTTTGTTCGATCGCCCAAAATTTCGGTCAATGCCAAAGCGCCATCTTCATTTGATAAGTGTCCTTGATCACTCAAAATACGTTGCTTCAATGACCAAGCATAACCACCCATCCGCAACATTTCATAATCATGATTTGCTTCCATCAAAATGGCGTCGGCATTACGGATTGTCCCAGCGATGCGATCATTCACATAACCCGTATCAGTTAACATAGCGAACGTTTTATTATTGTGATGAAACGCATAGAACTGCGGATCAGCCGCATCGTGCGACACACTGAAACTCTCGACGTCTAAATCACCAAACAACTTCGTATCCCCCGCTTCAAACAGGTTCATTTGTTCTGGCTTTACCTTACCAATCTTGCCAGCCATCGCATCCCAAGTTTTGGCATTCGCATAAACATCAAACCCATATTTACGCGCTAAAACACCAACCCCCGCAATGTGATCGCTATGTTCGTGTGTCACAAACAAGGCATCAACATCCTGTAACGAGCGTCCAATTTGGGACATTAAGCCATCAATCTTTTTACCTGACAACCCCGCATCTACTAACACTTTATGCGTGGGGGTTTCAATATAGGTCACATTTCCTTGACTACCCGAAGCCAACATCGACACACTAAATTCACTTGCCACTTTGTGCATCCCCTATCTTAATCATATTTATCACCTGTTAAAAAACGCCACACGACAAAAATGTCATGTGGCGTTTCGTCATTAACTATTCTAACACGTGATTATTTCATCAATGAGCCATTTAGCGCATTGACCCGTAAAATTGTCGTTTCATCAGAAGGATCTGTTACTGAAAAAATCCAAGCTGGTACAAAAATG
This sequence comes from Weissella sp. MSCH1, assembly GCF_045799135.1. Taxonomy (NCBI): domain Bacteria; kingdom Bacillati; phylum Bacillota; class Bacilli; order Lactobacillales; family Lactobacillaceae; genus Weissella; species Weissella sp. MSCH1. The sequence continues at coordinate 29,534 of NZ_JBJMBA010000030.1, forward strand.
ATATCACCATGCACCGTCGTCAATGGCGAATACCCCAGCTCACTCCAGTTAACCGTGCCATTATTAGGAATCTCATTATACTGATATGCCCCAATCAACGCTTTCTCTTCTGAAATCAAACTCGTTGAGTCACGCAACACCTGTGGATTTTCAACATAACTTTGCGTATAGCTCTTTAATTCATGATTTGCGGTGAGCACAAATCTAATTTGCGCCCGTTGCGACATGAACGACCGTGAATCGGAAATCTTCTGGGCATAAACCACAACGTCCGACTCTGTCGAGGTTTTGTTAGCATACTCCGTCAATTTCTCATCATAACGATACTGCGACCCGGCAACAACCTTGCGTGGATCGTTAACAATCTTATCAATTGCTTTGCGCACATCCGCACGTGACTTGCCTAGATTAATCGTGCGACTAGGCGTAACGGTTAACTGATCGTTCGTCAACTTCGCATCCCACGCCTTGCTTAGCGTCGATAACCGATCTCGCAAAAACGTCTCGCCACTCTTACCCGCAAGATAGACCCCCGTCTTCTCCGCTTGACTGAGTTTACCAACTTTTATCCCATCATTTCGCATTTCAGTGAGAATGCTTTCTGATGACGTTGGATTTGAAGCAGGCTGATGTAATTGAAACCATTGCACAGCTAAAAAAATATCAATCACCACAAACACAGCCAGAAAAGTCGCTAATATCTTTTTAAAATCCATTAGTCATCACCCTCCTGTCGCGCATCAGCAATCGCATCCTTCACCGCTTGCCATTTGTCGCCGACCTCAAAGTACCACTCAGGCTGCAAAGTCACGACATTTTCAGTCGTATCAGATACCCAACGATAACCATATGCTAAATCAACAACTTGTTTCTTACTAATACCAATATCCGCCAATTGTTTGTAAACCGCAGCAGAGTCAGAAAGCGTGGCCCGTGAATCGTTGTCCGCCGGTAGTGGCACCTGAAGCGAGTACTGTGAAAAATCAATCTCTTCGTGCCGCTCATCATGCTGTTTAATTTGAACCGTTCCATACGTCGTTTGGTTATAAATCGGTAACCCGTTCACGTATAAGCGGTACGTCAAATTACGCCCCATATCGTGGCTCTCAAAGAAATAAATGTTATCCGGAATCTGATGAATCCGGACTAGCCAATCGTAGCCCATCCGCATGCGTTCATTAAAGTCATTACCGACATTATCAACGTCATAGGCATCAAAATGTACCACACCACTGTTCGTATTCAATGTCATTTGTCGTGATGATCCATCGTTATACGTTAAGATATCTCCCTTGCGTGTTGCACTTGGTGTGGTCGTGCCAGCAAATAATGAAGACAAATAATTATTTGTCCCATTCGTCTCCATCAGATAACTATACGACCGTAGTGACACATCTGATAACGTATCTGTCAAAAGATGCTTGCCGTTTAACCGGTACGCTACTGGCACTGTTTCAGAACTCATTTTAAATGAGGACATCGTCTTAGCAGCTGATGTCACCTTGTAGCGATAAACCGTGCGTTTTTTATCGTCAAAAAACGCGACCGTTGTGGCGTCCTTCATAGGCACACGAATACGGCTAATCTCGGCATTAGTCGGCAAGTCTAAATCACCACTCAGCATATCATCCACAATGTCACCTGCCACCCCATCTGGGAAGGCCATCACCATTGTGTTTGTTTGTGCCAAAGCTTTCAGATAACCTTTATTCGATAAGCGTTCCTTCTTATCAAACGTCATCTGCCAGTTCGCTAAGCGTTTAATCATCTTAGTCGTTGTTGGTCGGTAATCCACGACCATGTATTGTCCATCTTTTCGGTTATAGACCAGCTGATCTAAATCATACAATCCGGTCACCGACTTTGCTGCCACAACCTGCTTAGTAGCGTCCGCATCCGACGCGTTTTTCAAATCGCGCCCCGGACTCCGCCACAAACCAACCGACAAAATTAAGCTTACTAAAATCGCAAGTATCAACGCCGTGACAAGGCCGAAACGGCGCATCAACACCTTCAGACGAAAATGCAGACGATTAATCATCCCATTCTCCGTCGTCCCACTCATCATCAGTAGGATCGTATGGTTCATATGGCAATGAAATTGAGAACGTTGAGCCCTGTCCCTCAGCCGATTCTACCCAAATTCGGCCGCCAAAACGTTCAATAATTTCCTTTGAAATTGCCAATCCCAGTCCCGTACCACCTTGAGCACGCGAACGTGCTTTATCCACACGGAAGAAACGATCAAAAATGTGACCCAGGTCTTTTTTAGGAATTCCCAAACCTTGGTCTGTGATGCTCAAGACAACTTCCTTCTGATTATCAATCATCCGAGCCGTTACCACACCACCATCCGGCGAGTACTTAATTGCATTATTCATAATGTTATCAATCACCTGGGTGAACTTAGACGTATCTAGCTCAACCCAAATTTGTACCTTTGGAATTTCACGTTTAATCGTGTAGTACTTTTCAGGTTTATCATCGTTCGCAATAATCATATCGAATCGATTCAAAATATAATTAAACAACTCACCTACGTTAACGTATTCCGTTTCAAGCTTCATAGTGCCTGAATCCATCCGTGATAACTCAAGCAAATCATTAATCATATGAATCATACGAGTCGTTTCATCTTGTGCAACTGCCAAGAAATTGCGCGCCACTTCAGGATCATCAATAGCACCTTCTTGTAACGCATCAACGTATGACTTCACGGACGTCAACGGGGTCCGCAATTCGTGCGAGACATTCGAAACGAATTGGCGACGTTCCAATTCAATTCGCTGCTGTTCCGTAACGTCGTGTAACACAATGACCAAACCTGAAATAAAGCCTGATGCACGCTGTATCAAACTAAAGTACGCTCGAATAATCAATTGACGCTCATCCGTACTGAAATCAAGCAATAATTCTTCTTGATTATCAAGCAATTCACGCAAATTGTAACGGTCTGATATTTGTAGGACTTCCAGAATTGATTGCCCCATCGCAACCGTGCTGTCATCAATCCCTGTCATCTGCAACGCCGCTGTATTAATGATATTGATGCTACCACGACGATCAGTTGCAATAACCCCATCCGTCATGTGTTCCAACACCGAATCCAATCGACGACGTTCAAACTCTGTCGAATTCGTTGTCTCTTCAATTCGAACAGCCAAGGCGTTAACATTTTCAGCCAGTTGACCAATCTCATCATTTGAACGAACTAAAATACCACCTGAATAATCACCTTGTGCAATACGGGTTGTTCGGTCATTAATTTCCGCAATCGGCTTCGTTAAGCTGCGCGAAATAATAACCGCCATCACGACACCTAACATCACGGCCAGCAACGACGCAGAGAAGTAAATCAGCGAAATATGATTCAGATTGTCATAAACCGTCTCTAAACTAGCCCGAACCTCGACGACCCCAACGATGTTACTTTCGCCAGCTGATGAACTAACCAGCGGCTTCACCATCACTTGATACCGTGTGCCTGAGCGCTGCTCAACTGGATTTTTGGTATATTTACCGCCAGCCAACGCGGCTTTCACATTGGCATCCGTTGTTTTTTGACCCACTTCGTCTTGATTATTAATATCACTTGTACCACGTACAATCCCTGAGGAATCAACAACTGTAATCTCAGAAATTGACGCATTATTCACCGATGTCAAAATCGTGTGAATATCCGCATTCACTTTTGTCTGGTCACTACTTGTTAATTGTTGCGTTAATGAATCATTAACATACGCCGGTAAAGCAATTTGGGTTCGGAAACTCGCCAGGTTTTGTTGTTCCAAACGCTTTACGAAAAAGGCACCAACTAATTCAAGTGTCACCAACAGCGTGAGTGTAAATACTAATGCAATCTTAAAATGGATCGACGAGAAAAAACGTCGCCATTTCTTCGGCTCTTGCATATCTTCAGCCATTAAAATCTCCCACTTTGACTAAAAAAAGGCTAATGCCATGCCAACCGGCAGGGCATTAGCCTGTTACGTACGTTATTTATAGTAGCTAATAGCCACGTCATCAAATATTTGGTTATTATTCTTCAGAAGCCTTCAAATAGTAACCAACACCACGTCGGGTCATCAAAATTTGTGGGTGACTTGGTGTTTCTTCAATCTTTTCACGGATTCGACGAACCGTAACGTCAACCGTGCGCACGTCCCCAAAGTAATCGTAGCCCCAAACCGTTTGCAACAAATCATCACGCGTCATCACTTGACCAATGTGCTTGGCCAAGTGGTGCAACAATTCAAATTCACGGTGCGTTAATTCGATATCTTGACCATTCTTAGATACCATGTATGCATCTGGGTGAATCGTCAAAGCACCAATCTTAATATCACCACTGTCATCCATCACATTTTGACCGACAACTGGCGTCTGACGACGTAGGTTTGCTTTAATGCGCGCCAATAACTCACGATTTGAGAATGGCTTCGTCACGTAATCGTCCGCTCCCATCTCCAAACCAAGCACTTTGTCGATTTCTGAGTCCTTAGCAGTCACCATAATAACCGGCGTCTGTGACTTCGTACGAATTTGACGCAACACTTCGGTTCCTTCAAGTTCAGGCAACATCTGATCCAGCAACACTAAATCAGGATCTTCACTTTCAAATAGATCTAACGCTTCACGACCATCCATGGCCACGACAACGTCATATCCTTCTTTTGTCAAATTAAACTTAATAATATCTGAAATTGGTTTTTCGTCATCAACGACTAAAATTTTACTCATTAGTTTTCATCCTCCCAGTGGCGGGTCTCTGACAGTAATTATATCATGTTACAGCGTTTTCGTAACTTTTCAGACGATTTTCGTAACTTTCTAGTCACACAATTCATTCTTTGCGCAAAAAGGGGTTGCAAAACATTCATAGTCTTGGTATGATAGTTTCTGTTGTTGAGGCAACGGTATAGAAATATGGGCAGATAGCTCAGTTGGTAGAGCAACGGACTCTTAATCCGTGGGTCCAGGGTTCGAGCCCCTGTCTGCCCATCCCATAAACCACTAGGTCATTCGATCTAGTGGTTTTCTTTTTGCAATAATTATTCCCATAGTTAGATAAGCAGCTCGTTTACCATTACCTTCATCAATCGGCTACAAACCGATAACCAAAACATTTTAAACAAAACACTTGCGCAACTCATTTTATTCTGGTAATATATATTTTGTTGTTGAGGCAACGGCATAGAAATATGGGCAGATAGCTCAGTTGGTAGAGCAACGGACTCTTAATCCGTGGGTCCAGGGTTCGAGCCCCTGTCTGCCCATCCCATAAACCATCAGGTCATTCGATCTGGTGGTTTTCTTTTTGTATCAAAAGTCTTTACGAAACTGATGCATCTCTTGTGCCCTTTTTTCAACAAACGCCCCACACCACGATGCAGTACCAACCTTCCACACCATTCGCAAACACCCAATTGATTAATTTAAATAAAACACTTGCACAACTTGTTTTATTCTGGTATTATATATTTTGTTGTTGAGGCAACGACATAGAAATATGGGCAGATAGCTCAGTTGGTAGAGCAACGGACTCTTAATCCGTGGGTCCAGGGTTCGAGCCCCTGTCTGCCCATCCTATAAACCGCCAGGTCATTCGATCTGGCGGTTTTCTTTTTTGCAATTTTCCCACGGTTAGATAAACAAACAACACTTGCGCCATTACTCTCATTAATCACCTACACGACAATCAAAAACATTTTTAACAAAACACTTGCGCAACCCGTTTTATTCTGGTAACATATATTTTGTTGTTGAGGCAACGGCAGAGAAATATGGGCAGATAGCTCAGTTGGTAGAGCAACGGACTCTTAATCCGTGGGTCCAGGGTTCGAGCCCCTGTCTGCCCATCCCATAAACCATCAGGTCGTTTGATCTGATGGTTTTTTATTTATCAAAAAACGAGGTCGAAAGTTCTCCCCCGCACGTGATAATTCATTTAACTGCAGCAATCCGACCATCAAAATTCAGCGCTAGCAATCCGCGATCAATCATCCCTTCAACAATGTCTTCGTTTCGTTCCCCTGGGTGTTGCGCCTCTAACTCATCTTGGTACGTATCCACGTAGGTATCTTCAAACGCATCACGTATATCCTCTTTAGAACCAGTTTGAATGATGCCATCCTTTTGATCCGCAATAAACTTGTCCAAATCCTCACTCAGACGCGTTTCTACCGCAGTTTGCGATGGCAAACTCGTGGCACTGCTCGTGGCCGTCGAATCACTCGTAGCGCTTGCAGATGACGAACTTGTTGACTCGCTGGCTAACTTAGCTGATTCTGAATAACTCTTAGCTAAGCTCGCTTCATATCGACGTTCAAATTGCTCTTCCTTATGATCGTTGTAAGCTGCCATCCCCACCGCACCAACAATTAAAGCAACAGCCACACTCCCGACACTAATTATCCACTTCTTCATCAGCAGACACCCCCTTCTTCATTATCACTAACGTTACCATGCAGATATGTACAAACAAACGACCCACAATTGAAAACATTATGGCTTAAAATCGGTCAGTATCAGCATACTCAGCTAAACAGCCATGTTCATCTGCCAAAAGGTAAAAACACACTTGCTGCGAATAAAAAAAGAGCGACTCAGCAAAAGCTGAGTCGCTCTTTTAAGGTTGTTACTAAAAGCGTTACGCTATTAGTCTTCTGCAACGAATGGCAAAAGACCCATAACACGTGCACGCTTGATAGCAGTCGTCACCTTACGTTGGTTCTTAGCAGACGTACCCGTCACACGACGAGGCAAGATCTTACCGCGTTCTGAGATGAAACGCTCCAACAATTCAGTGTCCTTGTAATCCACGTATTCGATGTGGTTGGCTGCGATAAAGTCAACCTTACGACGACGGCGAGGGCCGCCACCACGACGTTGTTGTGCCATGATTAATTCCTCCTGATAGACTTATGTCGTTAGACAATTAGATATATCAACTTAGAATGGTAGATCATCGTCAGAGATATCAACCTCTTGACCACCACCGAAAGGATCATTAGATGATTGTGCAGGTGTTGACGCACCACCAAACACATTACCATTTGATGCAGGTGCACCGAATGGGTTTTGTGCTGGCGCGGCATTGAAGCCGCCTTGGTTGCCACCCTGTTGACCACCGCCGAAGTTATTGTTTGCTGAACCGCTTTGTGCACGGCGTTGCTCACTTTCAGCGCGACTCTCCAACAATGAGAAGTTGTCAACGACAACTTCTGTGACATATACACGTTGACCTTGTTGGTTCTCGTAGTTACGAGTTTGCAAACGGCCTTCAACCGCAACCAATGACCCCTTAGAGGTAAAGTTCGCAAAGTTTTCAGCCGACTTACGCCAGATAACGGCGTTAATAAAGTCGGTCTCACGCTCACCATTAGCGTTAGTAAACTGACGGTTAACAGCAAGTGAGAAAGTTCCGACAGCAGCACCTGAAGTCGTGTAACGTAATTCAACGTCACGCGTCAAGCGACCAACCAGAACAACACGATTAATCATATGGAAAGTCTCCTTTCAATGGTCCATCGACCAATAAAACTAAGTCAATAAAAATGTTAGACAATTAAGCTAACAATTACTCAGCTGATGCAAAGTCGCGCTTTACAACCATGTGACGCAAGATATCTTGTGAGATCTTTGCCAAACGATCAAATTCGTTGATGGCTGCGTCATCTTCTGCAGTAAAGTTAACGATGTGGTAAGTACCCTCACGGTAACCTGCAATTTCGTATGCAAAACGACGTGATGACCAGTCCTTAGACTCTGCCACCGTTGCACCGTTGTCCGCCAAGATCTTGTCGAAACGCTCAACCAATGCCTTCTTAGCATCAGCGTCCATGTCAGGGCGAATGATGTACGTCAATTCGTATGCCATAATAACTTCCTCCTTTTGGTCTATGGCCGACTTCCTGCCGGCAAGGAGAGCTGTTGAAACAAATTTCAACATAACTCACAAGAACTAAGTTTACACGCCCCACCAACGTTTTGCAAGTAGAATGGATACGCCTTTTTCAACATGATTTTTTTATGCACACAGCTAAGATTCCTAAATTTAGCGGTTAATCATTATGGCATTTCTCACGAGAGCGACGAGAATAGTCCCGCATATGAGACACATTATTCAAATGAACCAACACCACTCTAAAACAATGGGAAACAACTAAAAAATAGTATACAAAAACAATCTAAAAGTATTTTTAATGTCTAATTTTGTAAAAATTTAAAAATTCATCAAAAAATTCAAACGCCATTTTTGTTGTTTACGCACTCAAAACTAACGATAATATACAAAGGTTATTGCTTATTATTAGTAATTACAAAAGAGAAAGAAAGAGTTCGTAACATATTATGGATACATATAAAGTTTCACGACGTTCGGCAACACGTCGTTTGCTATTTAGTGTCGCACTATTAGGGACCGTGGCACTGTCTGCCCCAATTTCTGTTGTCGCTGCAACAGATGGGTTTTCTGTTTCAACACCATCATCTACTTACGATGTGGCAAACGGATTCCTCACCTTTGATTCCCAAACCTCAAAAGATCAAAGCTGGCTAGTTCCAAGTGGTAATTGGTACTTCTCAGTTAATACTGCAGACATTAACGCCGGTTTAGCCAACCCCGAAGTGCACGCAATTTACATCAGTGCCTACGGTCAACGCACCCAATTAACCTTCAATGGCGACGGTACGCAAACACTAACTGGCGATCGTGGCGTCTCATATCGTGTGCAAGTTAAGAATGGTGAAGTTAATTTGTATAACGGCGGTTCAAATGCTTCAATGGATATCCCCGTTCGCACAACCCAAACAACGTACTTCAAGGACGTTAACGGCAAGGATATCGCACCTGCCGTGGCACAAAGTAACGCAATCGTAGGGCAAGACTACACCACAACGTCTAAAGCAATTCCTGGTTATACCTTAACCGAGACACCCGTTAACGCGACCGGTACCGTTTCAAACCAAAAGACGACTTATGTTGTTGGCACAACAACAACAGAGCCCCTTTACGATGACAACGGCCGCCAATGGGCCATCGCAACTAAGACGATTACCGATCCAGCTGGCTCAATTACCGAAACATTGCAAGTCACGGATCGCAACGGGAACCCAATCAGTGGCGTCTTACGTCCGTCAGAAGGCGGATCAATTGCGCCCGGTAGTTACGGTACCTTTGCTGGCTTGTCACGTTACGGTGCCCCATACGGCACGCTGTACTTAACAAACCACAACATTGAACCTGACACGGTTACCTACGTGTATAAGAAGAATCAAGAAACTGCCAACATCGTGTTAAAGACACCAGATGGTACAGTTCTTGGGAAGACGACCGTCACTGGTGACTACGGTGACACGCCTTCATATACGCCACCAACCATACCTGGTTATACGTTGACAAAGACACCAACAATCAATCCTTTGAATGATGATGACACGCCAACTTACGAGTACGAATACACGCCAAAGACCGAAACCGCAACGGTTAAGGCCGAAGTTATCGATGCTAACGGTAATCCAACTGGTAAGTATCTACAAATTGATTCATCATACAAGTACCCAATTGAGCAGAGCGGTCCTTTTAACTCATCATATAAGTTCGGTATCCCCGTCTTGAGCGGTACCGATGCCGACGAGTATATGTATGCCGGTTCGGGTCAAGCTTCTGATTCTGAAAAGGATTACTACGATCCGGAATCGGGTATCGTGACCGGCGTCTACATGGATGACACAAATACAGTGACGTATTACTTCCGTGAGAAGCCAAAGCCAATTACACCAACTGTTCCTGTTACACCTTCAACGCCCGATGACGGCAAGAACGGTAACAACGGCGACAAGACCAACACAGGTAATGGCGGTGATACGACAACTCCTACGACACCGTCTACACCCGAGACACCTGATGCGCCAACAAAGAACCCAACCATCACGCCCGACCCTAACTTTGTCATGGGTTCGGCAACGATTGAGTACGTTTACGCAGACGGTTCACAAGCTGCAGAACCTGGGGCACAATCTGGTCGCGTCGGTACCGACTATAGCTTCGACGCACCTGACAAGCCAGGTTATACCAAGACAGTTACCGGTGCCGATTTGTCAGGCGTTCTAAGCGATCAACCTAAGCACATCATCGTAACCTACACGCCAATTGAGCAAACGATTAAGGTACACCACGTAGACGAACAAGGTAACAAGCTCGCTGACGACACAACCATGACTGGTGTGACTGGCGATACGGCAACTGCTGAAGCTTATGACACAATTAAGGGTTACAAGGTTAAGGGCGCTAGCGAACAATCCGTTACCTTTGGCAAAGACGGCGACGTCACGTTCGTTTATACAAAGAACACCAAGAAGGTCACTGTTGTGCCATTCACCCGCGATAAGGACGGTAATCGTGTGCCAATCCCTGGTCAAACCCAAGTTGTTGAAGTTCCTTGGGAAGAGAACCAAACAAAGGTACCGGTTTCTGACTTGCCAAACATCCCTTATTACACGCGTGGTGATATTGCCGTTGACGGCGGTTATGCAACTGTCGATGGCGATTACATCAAAGTTGATACCTCAACTAACCCACCTACTTTATGGGTCGAGTACAAGCCTGACACTAACAACCCAGTTGTCGGTGAAGATGTTGGTACAAACACAGACTATCCTGGTAAGGTTGTCCCAGTTGATCCTGACGGCAAAACATTGAAGCCTGATGGTGACGCCTCATACAATGACAAGCCTGGAACAAAGATTAAGACACCAACTGTGCCTGGTTATACAGCCGAAGTGCCTAATGTTGAAGTACCTGTTGGTGGTGGTGATATCAAGGTCACTTACCACAAAAAGCCTGTCAGTGACGTGGACACAAAGAGTAACACACCAATCGCCAAGGCAGTTAAAGACGTGCACGAAGCCACACCAACGCCTACCACGGCTACTCCTGCTACGACACCAGCCGATAACACAACCACAGCATCATCAGATAACACACCTGTTAAATCTGATGACAAGCCAGCACTAGCACAACTATTGCCAGAAACTGGTCAAGACTTGCAAGTCGGCGTGTCAATTATTGGTCTTGTGATGCTTGCATTCGCTGCGATTTACGCCTTTGTAATTCGCCCAGTGCGTCGTCGCAATAAATAATTTACGTTAGTTAAAAAAGCGATGGGAAATCGATATGATTTCCCATCGCTTTTTACATGTTAATTAACGAAACAATGCTGTCGTGTAATTCATGAAACGTTCCAAGTAGAATGGTTCATCAACTGCCACAGCTGCAAAGTTATTCTTATGTGGATCACGCAAGCGGGTTGGATCACCAATTGTACGTCCATCTTCATGCGTCACCATCATATTCAATGGCAACAACGTTACCAAGTTGGGGTCAACTGCCACACCAACAGCCAATGGGTCGTGCAAAGCTGCCCCAGCTTTGTTGATGTCCAAGTCGTAGTAAGCATCAATGTAGTAATCAAAGATGTCTGCAAAGACACGGCCCTTTTCAGTACCCAAATCACGCCAAACTTGTGTTTCTTTCTTTGTTAACAGCGTTTGCAAAGTAACATCAAGACCAACCATCACTAGGTGCTTAGCATGCTTGAACACATAATCAGCTGCTTCAGGATCTTGATTAATGTTAGCTTCGGTATAAGGCGTCACATTTCCAGGCACGACCAAAGCACCACCCATTAGCGTTACGTTGCCAATCAAGTTTTCGATTTCAGGGTCCTTTTGATAAGCTTCAGCTAAGTTGGTCAATGGACCAGTTGGTACAATTACCAAGTCATCAGCGTACTTGTGTGCTGATTCAATAATAAAATCGACCGCCGTTTGCGATGACAAAGCTGTCGTCGGTGCAGGCAACGTCACATCCCCGATACCATTCTTACCGTGAATATCCATCGACACTTGCATTGTCTCAAAGTTATCCGTTGTCGATGAATGCGCCGCCCCGATAAAGACTGGAACATCCGTACGACCCAATAGCTCAAGTAGCTTCAGTGTATTTTCACCTGCCGTCGTCACTTGTGTATTTCCAAATGAAGAAACCACACCAATCAAATCTGAATCCGGCGTGGCCAACGCATACGCCAAAGCCAAGGCGTCATCTACACCAGTATCCAAATCCAAAATCATCTTTTTCTTTGCCATCATATAACCCCTTTATAAAATAAAAGCACTGCTCTAAATCATTATTAGAACAATGCTGTTACTGTCAAAATATATTAGTCGACCGTACGGTGGAAACGGTTCTTGAACAATGGAGAAACCGCTTGGTTCTCATTGATTCGCTTAATCGCTTCACCAATCAATTCAGCAGTCGTAACTTGTACCAACTTAGGGAACTTCTTCTCTTCTGGCAAGTTAATTGAGTCCGTTACAATAACCTTCTCAAAGACTGAGTTTTGCAATGTATCGACGGCCTTACCAGAGAAGACAGCGTGCGTTGCCACAACATAGACTTCAGCAGCCCCTTCGTCCTTCAACTTTTGGGCACCTTGTGAAATCGTACCACCGGTATCAATCATGTCATCAATCATGATGGCACGCTTCCCCTTAACATCACCAATGATGTTCATGATTTGCGCAACGTTCGCCTTTGGACGACGCTTATCAATAATGGCAATTGGTTCTTGTGAACCTAGCAATTCAGCCAAAGCACGTGCACGCGTCACACCACCGTGGTCTGGTGACACAACGACAGTATTATCATCGGCAATCCCTGATGTAATCAAGTAATCAGCCAACAATGGTGCACCCATCATGTGGTCAACAGGAATGTCGAAGAAACCTTGGATTTGCGCAGCGTGCAAATCCAAAACCAAGACACGCGTTGCACCAACCATCTCAAGCATGTTGGCAACCAACTTCGCTGAGATTGGCTCACGTGAACGAGCCTTACGATCTTGTCGTGCATAACCATAGTATGGCATAACAACGTTGATTGACTTTGCGCTTGCACGACGCAATGCATCAATCATAATCATTAATTCCATCAAGCTATCATTAACGGGCGCTGACGTTGGTTGGATAACGTATACGTTATCGCCACGTACTGACTCTTCAATGTTAATTTGAATTTCTCCGTCACTAAATCGTGCAATGTTGATTTGTGACAATTCCACGCCAATTGAAGCGGCAATCTTTTCCGCCAAAGGCTGATTGCTGCTCAATGAAAAAATCTTCAAATGCGGATCCGCATAGGTCGCCATGTTGCCCTCCATAGACACATCACTGTGTTCCTCAAGTGTTCAATAGTTACATTGTACAGTTTTTTTCAGTATTCTTCAACGAATATCCCATCACAGTTCCCGAAGGTTTTCACATATTCTTCTAATTTCGTTAGCAATGTGTACAAAAAAGCCGAATCAGAATGTCTCTGACCCGGCCTATTTATTATCATCAATTACTTATCGGCTAAGAAAGCATCAAACGCTGCTTTTGCTGCCCGCTTTGCTGATTCCGTATCATCAAACTTCTCATGCAATGGTGTGCGGTTCCAGAAATCAAACTTCGTAATTTGACGTGAACGCGCAATACCCATTGCGTGCGTTGGCACATCATCAGTAATCGTTGATCCAGCCGCAATAAAGGCTTCCGCACCGATATTAACCGGTCCAACAATCTTTGAGTTTGAGCCAATAAAGGCACGATCACCAACATTTGAGTGCCACTTGTGCAAACCATCATAGTTAACGAAGATTGAACCGGCACCGATATTAACGTCCTCACCAACCGTCGCATCACCAAGATATGACAAGTGGCCCATCTTTGATCCCTTACCCAAATGCGCCTTCTTAACTTCTGTGAAGTTTCCAGCGTGGGCTTCAACATCCAAGAATGCCGCCGGACGCAAGTGTGCAAATGGCCCAACTGAAGCGCGTTCGCGAACTTCCGCTTCCTCAAAGTGCGAGGCATCAATTTGGGCACCATCTGCCACAATTGAATCAACCAAGCGTGATCCTGATGTAATCAAGACATTAGAACCAATAACTGTCTTCCCCTTCAAGTAGACATTCGGTTCAATAATCGTATCGTGACCAATCGTTACATCAACGTCAATGTACGTATTGGCTGGGTCGATCAACGTGACCCCGTTACGCATATGCATCTCATTAGTTCGATCACGCAATACCTTGTTTGCCCGAGCCAAAGCGACACGGTCATTAACACCCATCGATTCATCAAAATCATCCATAACAAAGGCACCAACTGTGTGGCCAGCGTTACGCAAAATTTCTAACGTATCAGGCAAGTAGTACTCACCTTGGGCGTTATCATTTGTCACTTGCTTCAAACTCGCAAACAACAATTGATTATCAAACACGTAGACCCCAGTGTTGATTTCATCAACAGCTGCCTCTTCAGGCGTGGCATCTTTTTGTTCAACAATGCGAACCACGTTGCCGTTTTCATCACGAATAATACGACCATAGCCTGTTGGGTTAGGTGCCTTCGCCGTCAAAACAGTTACGGCATTACTAGATTGCTCATGGAAATCAAACAACTTGTTAAACGTATCCACCGTAAATAAAGGCGCATCCCCTGAACCAATCAACGTCATACCATCTGCATCACCCAATTGTGGCTCAGCCATTTGAATGGCATGACCAGTACCAAGTTGTTCTGCTTGCAAAGCAAATTCTGATCGTCCAGCCAACGTTGCTTCAACTTGTTCAGCCCCGTGACCAACAACCGTCACAATTTTTTCTACGCCAGCCTTTTGAGCAGTTTCCAGAACCAACTCAACCATTGGCTTGCCACCAACTTCGTGCAAAACCTTTGGCAAGTCTGACTTCATGCGAGTTCCCTTACCAGCGGCCAAAATAATAACAAAGCGTTGCATGTTTTTTACTTCCTACCTCATTAATCTGCAGATGAAATTTCAGCAGGTGAGCCTTCACCGTAAATTTCTTCAGCATAGTTTCCAGCTTTAACTTTGATGATGCCGTCATCCTTGTTGGTATCAACATGTACCAATGACGTGTACTTATCAATCACACGGTGCTCAACGCGACCTTCCGCAACAACAGCGACACCAACAACTTGGCCTTCGAATTCCTTAACCAAAGATGCCATACCACGAATTGTACCACCAGCCTTCATAAAATCGTCGACAATAAGGACACGTGATCCCATTGGTAATGAGCGTCGTGACAATTCCATCTTTTCAAGCCGTTGTGATTGTCCAGTCACATAGTTAACAGACATCGTGGGACCTTCCGTCACCTTAGTATCATTACGGACAATTACAAATGGCACATTCAATTGTTCAGCAACGGCTTGCGCAACCGGCACACCCTTTGTAGCTGCTGTCATCACGGCATCAATTGGTTCACGCAAATATTGTGTCGCAATCAAACGACCAATGCGTTGTAAGAACCAAGGTTGTCCCAACAAGTCAGACAGGTAGACATAGCCACCTGGCAAGACACGGGTCTCATCGTCAATTGCGTTAACTAATGAGGCAACGAAATCAGCAGCTTCAGATTCAACCATGTATGGCGTAAAGCGTGCCCCACCAGCTGCCCCAGGAATTGTTTCTAGCAAACCAATGCCACGCTCGTGAAAGGTACGCTTCAAAATCGTCAAGTCTTCTGAAATTGATGACTTGGCACTTTCATATAATTCTGCAAATTGCGTCAATGAGACCAAAGTGCGTGGTCGTTCTAACAAGTAACGGGTCATATCGACCAATCGATCACTACGACGTGTTTTCATATTTCTAAACCTCGAACGTTCGGTAATTTTTATAATTATAGGTTTAGTATAACACGTCCGTTCATATAAAAAATCAAAAACAGCTTTAAAACCGAAGACAAACAAAAAAAGCCGACTCTTCAGCCAGCGTTTTTCGGACGTTCGGCTTTTACAAGTTAAACGTTTTAACCTATTGCCATGAAATTGTGCGCTCTTCACCATCGACACGAGCGCCTAATGCTAGCTCATTAATAGCTGGCTCATCAAATACCGGCAGCATCTCTGCGAATGTATTTGGCAGCACATAGGTCCCGTCAAGCAGTTTTTCACGCGTTGTCCAGAAAATTTCACCTTCCCGCCCCGAATGAATGGCACCACTATACGACGTTGTTTTGTACAAGAAGACAATATAACGCGCGCCATTTTCTAGTGGCCATTCCTTAATGCCCATTAATTGAGGCGCTTCAATTTCTAGCCCTGTTTCCTCACGCGCTTCACGAAAAACCGATTGCGTCACCGTTTCACCTACTTCGACGTGCCCGCCGGGAAAAGTCACCCCTGGCCACTTTGGATTTTGACGGTCTTCAACCAAGACTTCATGCGTCATCGGGTTTTCAATCATAATCATGTTCGTTAGTTCAATCGGGGTATACCGTTCTGCCATTTAACTGTCTCCTTATCGCAAAAAGGCACACACCGTTAATAGTGTGTACCTTTTTTAACTCTATTTAGTCCTAACGAATTAGCCCTTGAAGACCCATTCGTTGCCATCCTTGGCCAACAATTCATCTGACGCAACTGGTCCCATTGAACCTGAAACGTAATTAGGGAATTGTTCACGGGTTGCATCCCATGCTTCTTGAATAGCATCAACGAACTTCCAAGCAATTGCCACACCGTTCCAGTCGGCAAAGTTAGATCCGTTACCGTCCATTGCATCGTGAATCATACGTTCGTATGGCTCCGGCGTCAACTTCTTGTCTTCGTCTGAAACCGTCCAGTTCAAGTTAACAACACGCGTCAAGAATTCTGACGTCACGTCCTTGGCGTTAATCTTAAATTCGATACCACCCTTAGGATCGATCAAAATAGTCAAAACTGGGTTTGCCAATTCAACGTCACCACCGAAGATGTTCAAGCCCTTCTTGAAGACAACATCCACACGTGTTGACTTAGCAGCCAAACGCTTTCCTGAACGGATGTAGAATGGCACACCTTCCCAGCGAGGCATCTCAAATTGCAACTTACCAGCCACAAATGTGTTGTTTTGTGAATCAGCTGGCACGTCCATTTCATCCAAGTACTTCTTTTGCGTACCATCAGCAGACTCGCCGTATTGACCACGCACAAAGTTTTCAGCAACTTCTTCACGGTTGTAAATCTTCAATGAATTGAAGGCAGCGTTCTTAGCGGCACGAATATCCGTATCCTTAAATGACGCTGGCTTCTCCATTGCCAACCAACCAATGATTTGCATCGTGTGGTTTTGGATCATATCACGCAAAGCACCAGCTGTATCGTAGTAGCCGGCACGCTCTTCAACACCCAAAACTTCTGACAAAGTCACTTGCACGTTTTCGATGTAATCCTTGTTCCAAGCTGCATCAAACAATGGGTTTCCAAAACGGACAGCCGCAATGTTTTGAACCATTTCCTTACCAAGGTAGTGGTCGATACGGAAGATTTGGGCATCATCAAAGGCTTCTGACAACTCATTTTGCAAGTCTTCAGCAGTGCCAAATGATGTTCCGAATGGCTTTTCAATCATCAAACGGTTGTACTCACCGTTCTCAGTGATCAAACCTTCTGACTTCAAGTACTTGGCAACTGTTCCAAAGAAACGTGGGGCAACTGACATGTAGAAAATGCGGTTACCCTTCAAACCGTACTTAGCATCCAATTCGTTGTTCAACGTCAACATATCTGCATAAGCAGCTGAATCCGTAATATCTTGTTGGATGTAGTAGAAGTGTGAAATAAACTCTTCAGCATTCGCTTGGTCTTCGACGAAGTCAGCAATTGATTCGCGAACCATCTCGTGGAACTCTTCTGTCGTCAATTCTTGACGGGCCGTTCCGATAACGGCGAAGTGTTCTTGCAAGAAGCCCTTCTTGAACAAGTTGTATGTTGATGGGTACAACTTACGCTTAGCCAAATCTCCAGTTCCACCGAAGAATGTCAACAATGTTGTAATTTCTGCAGGCACGATGAATGCTCCTTTACTCTCAAAAAATCAGTTTCATTTCGTATTTCATAATACCAGCATCTCACTACCGGTACCTTTTACAAACATTATAAACTTTTTTACACAAATATGCTACAAAAATGTAAAACGCTTACATTGTAATTTTTCTGATTATTCGGACTCAGATGAAAAGAATTGCGTTGCCCTGACTGCATTTCGCCAGCCAGTTAACAACGTTGCCCGACGTTCTGCCGTCAAACTTGCTGTAAATTGACGTCCTTGTGGCACGTACTGTTCTAAGTCTGACAAATCTTGCCAATAACCAACTGTTAGGCCGGCTAAGAATGCGGCGCCAAGTGGTGTCGTATCTTCATCAATTGCCCGTTCTACTTGAATATCAGCCACATCCGCCTGGAATTGCATCAAGTATGGATTACGCGAAACCGTGCCATCAGCCTTCATTTTAATGACATCATATTTCGACTCAGCTTTCATAATCGCCAAAATGTCCGCCGTCTGATACGCAATGGATTGCAACGTTGCTTTGATAAAATCATTTTTACCCGTGCCTCGCGTCATACCGAAGACTGCCCCACGTACTTGGGGATCCCAGTACGGTGCCCCTAACCCGTTAAAGGCCGGGACAACATATACTTCATCAGCGTTTTCTGATGCTTCTGCCGCTTGCCAGGCATCCAACTGCGTCTCAATCAACCCTAATCGGTCATGAAGCCATTGCACAGCCGAACCAGCTGAGAAAATTGACCCTTCCAACGCATAGGTGGGACGATCCCCCACTTGATAGGCAATGGTTGTGACCAATTGATTGTCGGACATCACCGGTTCATACCCAGTATTCATCAATAAAAAGGCACCTGCGCCATAAGTATTCTTAATCGTGCCAGGCTCTAGCGCCAATTGACCAACTAATGAGGCATTTTGGTCCCCGATTACACTGGCAATCGGCACCCGACCACCGAAAAATTGCATCGGATTCGTGTGCGCAATCACATCGCTACTCGTGTGAACCTGTGGCAACATGGCTGCTGGAATATTGAACAGCGCTAACAATTCAGCATCCCACGCTTGCGTATGAATGTTATATAGCATTGTTCGAGCTGCATTGGACGCATCAGTTGCATGAACTTCCCCGTCCGTAAGCTGCCACACCAACCAAGTATCAACTGTTCCAAAAACTAGGTCGCCAGCTTCAGCTTGCGCCTGGGCACCCGGAACATGATCCAATATCCAACGAATTTTGGTTGCTGAGAAGTACGCACTAACCGGCAGGCCTGTCTTGGCACGGATTAACTCATCGTGACCAGCATTGTGCCACGCATCTGCAATGCTCTGCGACTGTGTTGATGACCAACCAATCGCGTTATAAATCGGTTGGCCGGTGTGGCGGTTCCAAATTAATGTCGTCTCGCGCTGATTGGCAATGCCGATTGCTTTAATTTCATCCCCACGAATACCCGCATTAATTAGTGCATCCGCAATCGCAGTTTGTGCCGTCCGCCAAATATCAAGCGGACGTTGTTCCAACCACCCCGTATGCGGGACGATCGATGTCATCGGAATTGCAGTTGACGTCACGCGTCGTGCATTATGATTAAAAATCACTGCACGTGTCCCCGTTGTTCCCTGATCAATTGCCAAAATATATTCTGGTCGTGTAATAGCCATAATGCGTTCCCCGATTTATTTCGTTTAAAATTTTTTCACTCCCTATTAGTATATCAAGATGTGAGAATGTGCTACACTTTTCTGCATAGAATAAACGGACAGGCACGGTTGCAGTACCGTGCGCGACGTTATATATAGTGGTTACCTACTATGGAATAACGTTAATTACAATTAGTTGTGTCAGCTGACACAATGGAGGATTTTATGGCAATCCAGTCATCACAACAAGATGGCGAAGCGCTCAAACCGCAACACGTTGAGATTAAAGCGCCAATACTCTATATCACCACATTATTCCAATCAACCGGTGCCTCACTCATTTGGCCCATCGCAACATTGTACATGCACAATGTCTTACATGAGACCATGACCATGGCTGGCATGGTCGTGATGGGACTCTCGATTATGATGATGATTGGTAGTTGGGTTGGTGGTCATCTATTTGATCGTTGGAGCCCTTACAAATCAATCTTAGGTGCTGTCGCCTTAGCAACGGCTATGTTGGCGGCCCTGACTTTTTGGCATTCCTGGCCAGTCTTTGCAATTTTCATGCTAATTCTAGGGTTTGCAGATGGAATTATCTACACGCTCTTAAATTCATATGCGGCCACGATTCAGTCGATTGATTCCCGTAAGGTTTTCAATTTGCAATATCTGTTCATGAACGTCGGTGTCGTCGTCGGAACCGCTATTGTCGGTTTTCTATTCAATCACGGCGTACAATTCGTTTTCGGTGGCGCAACAATCATGTATCTTATTTTCTCAATCATGGTTTTCCGCTACTTCAACGTAAAGGGACTCGCCGCCCAAGCGACTAAAGACGCCGCTAAGGCTGCCAAGAGCAATTTCAGGACGCCTGTGCTGATTTATGCCTTGCTCGGTTTGGCCTTCTCCCTTTATATGGGTTATATTCTATGGGAAACCGTCGTTGCAACGCACATGACTGATTTGGGGATGACAACCCAAGATTACTCATTCCTATGGACGATTAACGGTATCGTGATTATCGTCGGGCAAGGTCTGCTAGACCGCATCATCGAAAAGCTGCCATTCCGACTCACTGTCTTAGGCGGAACCGCCTTGTTCGCGGTATCATTCCTATTCCTAATGAACGCGAAGACCTATCCAATGTTCATCTTCACCTTCATGATTTTGACGATTGGTGAAATGTTTGCTAGCCCACAAATGCCCGCTTGGATCGATCACATCAGTGACCCCAACGCCAAAGGTCGGGCGCAAGGCTTCATGACGATGGCCATCTCACTTGGTCGTGCGGTTGGCCCACTATACGGTGGCTTAATGATTGATGGCGGCTCATACAAAGCCTTGTTTGCCTCAATGTTTGGCATCATGATGCTCTTCGTAGTCGTCACCTTTATTCTCGACCGCGCCTCAAGACGTCGCCAACGTCGCCTGGCTAATTAATTGATAACACAAAACAACCCCTGCAGCGTATCCGCTGTCAGGGGTTGTTTTTTATCGTCATCGGAAGATTCGTTATTTTAGGAGTTGTTAATTGCGCGATGACCTTTTGAATGTTCCCTCTCACGTGGAACCCATTATTCAGATCACATCACACAATTTAACTTTTTAGAGACTCTTGAAATCAAAGACCATGCGACCAGTAATCTTGTTGTTGTGCATCGCATCAATCACATCATTAATATCACGGATATCAGCCCGCGTCACGATTGGCTTAACCTTACCTTCTGCACCAAATTGGAAGGCTTCCTTCAAGTCTTCACGTGTTCCAACAAGTGAGCCCTTCACTTCAATACCATCCAAGACCGTCTTCACAACATTCAACTGCATGTCACCCTTTGGCAATGCCACGGCAACCAACTTACCCATTGGTCGCAATGACGCAATTGATTGATCAAACGCTTGTGTGTTAACAGCCGTTACCTGTGCGTTGTGTACCCCGCCAACCTTTTCTTGGATAATAGCAGGCACGTCTTCTGTCTTACGGTTGATGAGCAATTCGGCTCCCATTTGACGAGCTGCTTCCAACTTGTCTGGGTTACCATCGACTGCTACCACGTGGGCACCAAACACATTGTGCGCGTACTGGATGGCCAAGTTACCCAAACCACCGGCCCCAACTACCGAGACCCATTGACCTGGCTTTGTTTCGCCGACCTTAAGCGACTTATACATTGTCACACCGGCACATGTAATTGATGATGCTTCCATCGGATCAAGACCTTCTGGCACCTTAACCGCATATTTAGCGTTGACGACTACTTGTTGCGCCATCGCCCCATCAACTGAGAAACCAGCATTACGCACCTTACGGCAGAACGTTTCATTTCCCGTGTTGCAGTACTCACAGTTTCCACAAGCATCATAGAACCAAGCAATTGAAACGCGATCACCTAACTTCAAGTAATCCGATGCGCCTTCACCAAGCTTCGTCACGATTCCAACTCCTTCGTGCCCAATAACACGACGGAATTCGCGTGGATTAATCTCATTCGGATTACCGAAATCACCATTGGCGACGTGCAAATCAGTGTGGCAAAGACCACTGTATTCTACATCAACCAGCGCCTCACCAAATCCCAAGGCGCGGGGTTGCCAATCATCAATCAAGTCTACAAATCCATCTGGCGTTTCACGAACAACTGCTGCTTTCATGTCTAATCTCCTCGTGTTAACAATGACTATTTGTTCTTTTCTTCACAAACATTATTATAAACGAGTTGTTTTCTTTTGCAAGCGCTTTCTTGGAATCTAATCAAGAATTTTTTGTGTGTTTTTATAAATCGGAACCTGAAAAAAGCGCCCTCCCAAATGGCGGACGCTTCACTTCTTTTAAGTTAGTCTAATGCGATGATTTTCTCTGCACTAAAGGCATAAATAAACCGACGTGGCATCGGCTTTCCCATCGCTATTAGCGCCTGTGCATAAACGTTCAATTGACCTGAATAACGTTGCGTGAGTGTTTCAGTCGCTGTTTCAGGTGTTACCCGATCAGTCTTATAATCAAACAACCACACCTCATTATCAACTTGGAAATAACCATCAATAATACCGTGAATCAAAACTTTTTCTGATCCCTGGAAGTCTTTGTACAGACGATCTGCATCCAGCAAAAGCGAGAACTGCACTTCACGTTGCAAAGAGTCAGCATGCGCCACCATTTGCTTGCCCAAAGGCGAATTCGTGAAGAAACGTTCAATCTTAGACAACGAAATCAGATGGGCCACCTTAACTTCGATTAACTCTTGGTCAACCAAATCGGCCACCAGCGCGCGCAAGTCAGCCTGAGTCGGTGCTCCTGTCGATAGATCAACGCGTTGCATAACTAAGTGCGTTGCAGTTCCAATCGCAGCTGATGAAATACGCGTTTCTGCTTCTTGCATAAAGGTTGGCTCCGGTAATGTTTCATCCGTAAAACGCAATCCTGCAAATTCATCTGCTTGGATACGCCCATCGACTAAGCCGCGACCAGCTGCCAAATCTGGATCTTCAAATAAGCGTTTAATTTCTGAAACTGACTGGTACGCCGTGGCGCGGGTCGCCTCATCAAATTGATAATCAAATTGCAATACCGAACGCCAATCATTGATGATGCCGTCCTGCGTGGCACCGGTCTTTTCTGATGTCGACTCAGACATTGGCATCGCTTGATAGGCATCAACTAGTGCGCGTAAATCAGCCCCATTCACGATTTCTAAGCCAAAGTTAAACGGTTGCTTTGGTGCTTTCGTCCGAATTTCACCGAAATCAACAACATCCTTATCATCGTAAGCTGTCAGCACGTTAGCCAATTCTGGTGCCTTTGGATGGCGCATCAAGGCCATCCCCATCAAATCCATGAACGACTTTCCTTCAAGGCGGGCCCACTCTGGCAACATCCACTCCGTGCCCGCTTCAGCTAACGACCACTTATCCCATAGGGCTTTCACACTGTCATACGCCCCCACCATAAACAAGTGTTGTTCAGCACGCGTTAGCGCAACATAGAGCACCCGTAATTGTTCGGCGAAAGCGCCACGAACGCGCGCTTGTTTAACGAATTCGCGTTGTGGCGTCGGTAGCTTGAGGTGGTGATCCAAATCAATGTAATCCATCCCGGCCCCAGCTTCAGCATCAAGCAGAATGTCACCCATTGTTTCGCGCTGACTAATCATGCGACGGGTACTATTCAGGACAAACACAATCGGAAACTCCAGCCCCTTCGAGTGGTGAATCGTCATCAATGAGACACTGTCGCTCGCCACGTTTGCATCCGCTTCACCGAGGTCTTTGTCCTGACTTTGTAGCTGCGTCACATAATTAATAAATTGATACAAGCCGACGAAGCTACTCTTTTGGTAAGCGGCAGCCCGTTCATACAATGCATGCAGATTAGCTTGACGCTGCGGACCAGATGGTAACCCACCGACATAATCCAGCCACCCCGTTGTGTTATAAATCTGCCATAGCAAATCCACAATTTGGTTTTGGACAGCCAACGTCCGGAAGCTCTCCAAATCCGCTAGGAAACGTTGCACCGCCGCAATCGTCTCATTAACCTGGGTCTCAGAAACGCCGGCAACGGCAATTGTCAACGCATTATTTGCTAACGCTTGCACCGCTGTATAGAAATCTTCCGTCATCGCTTGCGTTCGAATTAACGCTAAGCCGTTTTCATCAATGTTATATAGTGGTGAACGCAATACTGCTGCCAACGGTATATCTTGGTGTGGGTTATCAATCACCTGCAACAAGCTCATCATGACTGAAATTTCAGTCGTTTGGAAATAACTCTCTGCCCCATTAACGACGATGGGAATGTCCATTTCACGGAACACATCCAAGACATCCAAATTTTGATTCTTAGTTGGCACCAAAACCGTCATATCACTATACGTCACCGGTCGCTTTTCGCCGGCTTTACGATCAAATATTTCAAACTTGGTGTCGATTAACTCCCTAATTTTCAACGCCATCATCCGAATTTGACCCGTTGCTTTCGTAAAGCCATACTCATTGGCAACCTCCGGACCGTCATCAGCATCGTCTGTTGTTGTCCCATCATCTAGGTACACCATCATTTCCGCTTCTTTGGGCAAGTCAGCTGGATAATAATCGGCCCCGGCGACCAATTCTGCTTCGCCAGTGTATTCAACATCACCCAACCCGTCGCTCATGATTTGCGCAAAAATAAAGTTGATGAAATTCGTGACGTTTGGTTGTGAGCGGAAGTTTTCCTGCAGTGTAATCAACGTATTGCCCGGCGTTTGTGGGTACGTCGCGAGTTTATGACCAAACAAAGTTGGATCCGCCTGACGGAATTTATAAATCGACTGTTTAATATCACCCACTTGGAACGTATTATCACCGCTCGCAATAAAACTTAAAATCGCTTCTTGCAGCTGATTCGTATCTTGATACTCATCAACCATCACTTCGTTATAACGTGATTGCAACTCAGCCTGCACTGTCGGTTGGCTGACAATTTGAAGCGCAAAGTGTTCCAAATCATTAAAATCTAGGACCTTACGACGTAACTTTTCTGCTAAAAAGGCCTCACGAAAGTTTTGCGTAAATGCGACTAATTCGGTAATGACTTCACCAGCCCCACGCACAGCTAGTTGCATGGCCGCTTCATCCAAGGCAAAAAAGCCCTTTTGTAATGCCTCCAATCGTTCCTTAATACGTTCACGCTGGGTCTTCACCAGTTCCCAGGCGGCTTTTAGTTCAGGATCATGCTTTGCAGTAAAATTCTTGCGCTTGCCGTCTGCGCCAGTCCCCCAGCCCATCACATCGGCTGACAAAAAGGCTTGGCGCATATCGTCCCAACTAACCGTCGCATCCTGGACGACTTGCAATAACCGTTGGTAGGTGTCGGTATCCGTCTGCAAATTTAATAAACGGTTCAAAGCAGGCGCTTCATCCATCGTATCGGGCGCTTGATTCAGTAATTGCTCAGCCTGTGTCACTAGCGTCTGCAATTCAGACGTCATAATTGGCAACATCTGATTCTGATAGAACGGCGTCTCAGTCAACGAACCGGCAATTTCATATTGTGCAGCCAACCCTTCTAACCACGCTGTCGTATCTGGTCGCGCCATGGCAAAGTTGAACAGCGTAAAAACGGCTTCCTGCAACGTCCGATCGTCCGTCGACCCTGAAGCGAATTGCGAAGCAAAACGGGCAAACGCTTGGCCCTTGTCATCAGCGTAACGCGCCTCTAATAGATCGCCATACACTTCCATCATCAACAACGTCCGTTCGGCATCATCAGATAGACGGAACTGGGGGTCCAAATCGATAGTGTAGTGATATTGTTCAATCAACCGCAGAGCAAACGCGTGCAACGTTGAAATGTTGGCGACGTTTAACAATCGCAATTGCTTCAACAGGTGTTGGCGTTGTGCACCCTCAGACTCGGCTAAGGCGCTACGAATCGCACCTTCAAGTCGCTCTTTCATTTCCGCAGCAGCGGCTTCTGTAAACGTCACAATCAAAAACTCATTTACATTTTCCCCCGCTAACAAGCGACGGGTCACACGTTCAACCAACACACGAGTCTTACCCGATCCCGCTGAGGCAGACACCAAAATATTTTCACCGCGTGCCGTAATGGCGGCTTCTTGTGATGCTGTAAAATTCATGGTCTAGTCGTCCTCCTCGTCTGTAATAACTGATTGCATCGCTGCCAAAGCATCCTTAGCATCTAGCTTTTTAATATTGCGATACTGATTCCCCATCATGGCATCAAACATCATGACTGGCTTAAACGGCGTATACATCATCCCAGTTTTGTTTGGGCCATCGCGGAATGGTAACAACGGAAACTGCCCGGCCAAAATTTGGCTCGCAATCTGGCGGATTTTGACTTCATTAAAGGCCAACAGAATATCCAAATCGGCTTCATCGACGACGTCTGCCGCCTTCGCAAACGATCCGTTTTTATTACGTTTGATGGCAAATGGTGCCTTCACACCATCGACGCCCTCAAGTCGCTCAATATAGGCCTCATCATTGCGCAAAACCCCGCGATAGGTACCTTGGTTTGCCGCTGCCACATCAGCTTGCGTCTGTAAATCAGCCAATGTATCACCTGCGATATCCTTGACCTTAATCCACGGATTTTGGAGTGACCAGAAGACGGCCCCGCCCATCTCACTTGGTGGTAACACCGTCGCATTCGCCAGCATAGCCGTCCAATAAGTCATTAATTGCAACTCCAACCCGGCGAAGGCCTGGGTGTAATCAAATGTCCGCTTGCCTGACTTATAATCAACAATCGTCAAAAAGTTGCCAGTCGGAGTTTCAACCAAATCATACCGATCAACCTTACCGCGGACCGTCACCTTACCTAAGGGTAATTCGTACTGGACTGGCTTGAGCTTACTATGTGGTAAGCCAAAGCCGGCCTCAACACCTAATGTGTGAACACCACCATCGACCAACTGCCCACGTTTCATATTCAGCACTGTATCATGAACTTGAGCGGCCAAACGTTGCGTCAAAAACGTCATTCGCGCAGAACTGCTGAAGATATCAAACGTGGCATCCCCACTGCGTAGCAAGCCGTTCAAGATATTGCGTTCCAGGTTTTCTAGCTCACTATCTGTTAATTCGCTTAACGTTTTGTCTTGGCGAATCAATTCAGCGAACAACTGCTCTAGAATTGTGTGCATCAACGTCCCCTTTTCAGCCGGCGTTAGTTGCAAAACTTGTCGCTCCTTGAGACGCAAGCCGTACTGCAGGAAGAACTCAAAGGGGTTCTTGGCATAATTTTCTAAACGTGAAATCGACACCTTCAAATCATTACTAAATAACTGACTCATCAGTGATGCCAAGATTTGTTGCGGCTCATTACGATACGTCAGGCCACCCATCAACCGTGCCGTCTTATCCGGTGCTATTTGGCTAACTTGTTGTTGCAAGGTTTGCCAAGCGCTACTCAATGTGCCGGCGGGTTGCTGATTAGCCGCTTGGCGATTCACGCTAACCAAATGCGCTAATGTACTATCAACCGTGCCGACATAATCGCTAATGCGCATCGTATTCGGATCTGGCAACGCTGCAAAATGGCGGACCGGCACGTTAAATTGTTTTGCTAAGCGGGTAACATACGTTGATGGTTGTTGGCTACCTTCGCCATCACTAGTTGCATAGAGCCAAATCAAACGATCAGCAGCCGTCATCATCGCACTATACATCAGCAATGATTCTTGTGCCATTTGCTGTTCAGATGTTTCCCGCAAGAACGCGTGCTCTGGTAACCGATCCTGCAAGATTTCTCGGTCACCGTCATGCAACAATGCTTTTGTACGTGTCGTTGCTGGTAAATTCACACTGGTGGCACCAAAAACAATCACCGTATGGTAACCCTGGCGTTGCACAATGCCACTTTCCGACACGCGGACTTGATCCATCGTAGCTGGAATACCCGTGTACTTAGCACTATCAAAGGCCGCCTTCAGCAATTCTTGCAGCTCCGCAATCGTCATTGGCGTATGATCAAAGACCGCGACAAAATCATCTAGCACACCAATAAACGTGCGCCAAACTTGTTCTGGCTGCTGAGCCGTCCACAAGTCTCCCTGTGCAATCGCCGCATCACGCCATGCTAGCAAACGTTGTTGCATGCCAATTTCTGTTAGGAAGAGGTAGAGACGTCGTGCCATCTCGCGCGCATCTGGCGCCTTGGCAAGATCTGCCAAGAACGGTGCCACAACGGTGCTAATTTGATCATGAATCAGCGCCAAT
Source organism: Weissella sp. MSCH1 (assembly GCF_045799135.1). Taxonomy (NCBI): domain Bacteria; kingdom Bacillati; phylum Bacillota; class Bacilli; order Lactobacillales; family Lactobacillaceae; genus Weissella; species Weissella sp. MSCH1. The sequence goes on from NZ_JBJMBA010000030.1 coordinate 57,816, forward strand.
TGCGCATCCTTTCCCGCCACATGTTCCCGCAAAACTTCATCATCTGAATCGGCGACGTTACGATCAAATTGCCAAGGTTGCTTATCTGTCCAGCGCCATCCTGGGGTATTTTTAGCCAATACGTAATTCTCGGTTTCCGCCAACGCTTCCCGGTACTCAGCGACGCTCACATCTGCTGGAATCAGTAATTCCGTTTTCAACAAGCCCATGACATCCGCGATTGTATACGCCGGTGCTAAGCGGAAAAGTTTATCAAGAAAGGCCACTAGGGGATGGGCCGCCATCGGCCGGTCCAAATCCATGAATACCGGAATTTGATAGCGTGCAAAAACTGCCGGCAACATGTTTTCATACTGTCCTAAATCTCGGGTCATTAACATGAAGTCCCGGTAGCGGCGCTTGCCACTAGCCACTTCTTGACGAATCATGCGGGCCATCTGTTCAATTTCTTGATAGCGCGTCGTCGCCTGCCAAATCGCCAAATCCTTGGGGCTTGGCGTCTGACTGTTGGGTTTCACGCCTTCTTGTTCGTAATCAATCCAAAATGCTTCAACTGTCGTCAGTGTTTCACTGACTGGTCGTTGCACGGTCACACTGCTTGCGGTAACCGCCACTTGATGGTCGGTCGCAAACTGACGCAATTGCTGTGCTAAGCGCTTAGGCCGATAAAATAAATCATTTTCTGACAAACTCTCTGCTGTCACGCTGGCCGAACCATCATCAGCCGGCAGGGCAATCGTGACGCCCCCTGCCCGTTCGATTAACGCTTCAACCACGCCACGTTCTGGGGTCGTCATTTGGGAATAACCATTAATGAAATAGTAGTGGTGTGAGACATCCGTCTTCTCAGTTGCTAAATAAACCCGTAAGGCTGCCAATAATTGACTGCTTAAATACTGGTTGCGCGCAGCTAATTCTTGATCCAAGGCCTCACCAATCAAAGCTAAGTCATGGAGTTTCATTTGAAGCGTCCCTTGTTGGGTTAAGGCATCCGCCATGTCACGAACTTCTTGCCATGACAAGCCAGCTTGCTTAAGTTCCAAAATTTGACTCGCAAACTGGCTAATAAAACCTTGCTTCGTTAATAGGTTACCGTACAATTCAAGTTCCGTTTGATGCGCCCGTAACAATGATTGCACCAGCATTGTCATCCCCGTCGCTGACAAGTTGGCTTGCCGATAGATGGGATCGTTTTGCATGTAGTACCAAGCCAAACGACTCAGTGAAAAAACCTGCACATTTGGCACAGCAACTGCCGCGCCATGCCGATCCTGTAGGGTTGCTAGTCGGTTCAAAACCTGAATTTCCGTTTCAAACTTAATGTGGTTCGGGACCACATAAAAGATTTCCGCTTGATCATCAGCCGCTAACGTAGCTTGGACACGTTCGAGCAACGCTAATTCATGGTCTGAGCTTGCCCGACCAAACAATAATTCAAGTGCCATTTGCCCCTCCTTTAAAAAGTGCTTTGTTGGGTCCATTTTACCAGTTATCTTAGGTTTCCCCTAATCTCTCTCATGCAACACCCAACCACCAAAAGTTCCGCTGGTTTCGTTGAAGGCACTTACTAAAAATGCTAAAATAATACAGCATGACTGGACACTTTTGAGAGAGATGTCCGATTTCAAGTGTGAATTAAGAGATATAAAAAAAGAGATTATATAGTTTGTTATAGAAATGGAGAATGCTGTCATGATGTCACCTCACTCAGTTGACACGACACATGTATCCGCCACGCCTGAAACCAAGGTGACACCTCGACGCAAAGCAAAGAAGTTTGATATCGTAAACTTCTTGTTACCCGTCTTTATCGGCCTTTACGGTATATCGAGTGTGGCAGATACAATGATTCGACCGGTTCAAGTCGGTATCGTGGCCCTTTCACTAGGGTTATTATCAATTGCCATTCTCTTAGGCGTTATTCGCGTCGTCCGTACAGCGGTTCGACGTAACTCTATAAAGCGAGCTATTTTAGGAAACCTACCTTTATTTGGTCTGATAGTTGCTTGGATTTTGAAAGCCATTTCCTTTAGTTACTACTTTACGCGTTAACATTTTCTAGTTTTACGGATAAATGATTTAACTCATACAAACCCATGTATAATATACGGGAATGTATGGTTTATAGAGAAAAGAGAGAAAAAATGAAAGAGACTACGAGTAAGTACCTGGTCCGCGGATTAGCGACCGGTCTACTTTTAACAGGTTTGGGTGCTGGTTACACCACAACCAACGTAGCCGCGGATGATGTGATCCCTGGTCAAGAGCAAACCGCTCCGGTTACACAGTCACAATCTTTCACGGTTACGTTTAAAAATATGTATATTGGCAGTTCACATCTCGGGGATGCAATTAGCATTAACGTTACCGCAGATGCTGCCGGCAATTATATTGCTACTATTCCTGACAATTTCCTACAAAATAGAATTGCAACAACTAACTTACCAGCAGACATTGATCAAAATGCCTATTCATTTATTAATGATCAATCAGTGACGCTAAATGTTGATTACCTAACATCACACGGACTAAACGGGACCACTATCCCTGTCTATTTCGCTGGAAACTCAAGTGCAACAGATGTCGCCAATTCGGATGCCCAACGTGCGTCAGATATTGCGACATCCGAAGGTGTTGAAGCAGAAGCCAACGCCGATAATGCGCGTGCGTCTGCTATCGCTGCCTCACAAGCTGCTGAAGCTTCAGCAGCTTCATACAACGCGATGGTGTCATCATTGGCCGCTCAAGAAGAATCAGCTGCATCCGCTTCGCTAGCTGCATTACAAGCAACTCAAAACGTTAGCTATCCTGCACCATCAGATTCAATCAACGTGCCTAGCGAAGCGCCTGAACCCGTGACACCTCACGGAAGTATGGCACCTAGCTCCGTCGCACCGAGTGAAGGTCCTGAATCAATCGCGCCAAGTTACAGTAGTTCGCTAAGCGTCGTGCCAAGTTCAATTACTTTGCCTAAGAGTAGCGACTTGCCAGGTTCGGTTGCACCAAGTAATAGTGTGCCAATGCCACCTGTGTCATCAATCGACTCAAGTGCATCTGCAGCACCAATTACATCTGCAAGCAGTGCTTCACAAACGTCAGTTGCCCCTTCGGAGTCAGCCGTCAGCGTTGCACCACGTAACGTTCGTCAGACGCCAAAGCCAGCTATCGACTTAGCGACAGTCACGGCGGCGTCTGTGCTCACTTCAGTTAATGCAACAACGCAGGCTTTAGCACCAAAGCTGGTTGCTGAGCGCGCATCTCAAAAAAGCGTAGCTGCGGCCAAGCAAACGACTGATACACCTGCAACAACTGACACGGTCACAACTACCAATGCTTCACAGCCAACTCAAACGGCCGTGGCTAGTGTTGCCCACCAAGCGACCGTTGCCGAAGCAGCACAGAAAAATGCATTACCTAATATTTTCAAGAACAATACGACAACCCACTTAGATTTGACAAATAACACACCAGCTTATAAGCCGGAATCTACTTTCAACACGGGTAACGTTACCTCTGTTGCGTCAATTTTGGTTTCAGCCTTCTCTGGTTTCGCTTACTTCCTTGGCGGCGTGCCAAAGGGTGTTACGCGTTTCTTCGATTGGATGTTCAATCTATTCGGTAAGTAAACTTAATCAACAATAAAAGAGGCTGGGACAAAACTCAGCTGAACATTTTGAATAAAAGCAGGCGCAAACCCATGTATATCAAGGGTTTGCGCCTGCTTTTTGGTATAATAGTGGTAATAAAGGCAAAGAAAAAGACGTTGAGCGGCAACTCAACG
>NZ_JBJMBA010000031.1:0-76338 GCF_045799135.1 Weissella sp. MSCH1
CAACGCCAATCCGGTCAAATCATCGTTTGACGTGATAATCGTCGCCTTGCCTCTTCTAGCGTCCGCTAATTCAAATAGCATTGACGACACGGTCTCTTTTGCTTCGGCCTGTGTCTCTTTTCCAAAATCATCAAGAACCAATACTTCTACCTCACGCATAAACTTTTCCGTTAGGTTCAAACGTTCAGCAACCTTGTTGTCCTTGAATGACTTAAATTTCAAGTTGCGCCATTCAACAACCGACACGAACATCGTTGTGTAGCGATCGCTTAATCGGCTCATCATTGCCAATGCCAACGATGTTTTACCAGCACCGGCTCGACCGAACAGGAACACATTGAACAGTCCGTTGCGCATATCATTTGTCATTGCATATGCCTGATTGCCAATATCACGCGCTGTCTGCTCGTTTCGTTGCATTTGTGGGTTCCAGTCTTCAAACTTAAAAGAACGCGTCTCTGTCTCTCCCCACAAGCTCATGCGTTGATATTTAACGCGTTCTTGTGCTTGCCACGATTTAGTAATGCGTTCAGCATCAGCCTTTTCTTTTTCAGCACGCTCTTCTGGTGTTAACGTCTTAGGTGTTAACCCACGTTGTCGCAACTCACGCACCCAATCGCTTGTAGTATTCATTAGCTGCCCTCCAGTTTGTCGTTAAGTTCGCGCATCCAATCTGGCACCTTTTCATCAGTAACGGCCTGTTTGTGTGTCTCTTTACCTGCATGCCAATCAGCAACCGATTTGACACCTTCATTCAACTTTGCACGTAGTATTGCGTCTACGTACTTAAAGTTGCGAATAGCTCGATTAGAAGCGTCTTGTAATGCAAGGTCCAGTACACCGATTTCCATACCGTCTTCTGTAACATATTCAAGCAACTGGCTTAACTGCATCGGTGTTAGACGATCTGCAAATCCATGCACCGCCACCAAGTCAGTAAGTTGATTGCGAAGTGAGCCGGTCGGTTGGTCGGTCGTGTTTTCACTTACCTTACCTTCACTTACCTTACTCTTACCTTTACTTACCTTATCTAACCTTACCTGTGTCGCCGTGTCGTCTACTATCCGTGGACGTTCCGTCGACGGTTCGTCCACGTAATAAGAACCACTTTCTGAAACACCTAATTTCCGGCGTTCTTCGCTGTACATCGTTGCATTGTACGTATCTTTTCGAATGTAATTGTGAATGCGCCAGTCTTTAATGACGACTACCCCGCTTTCTTCGAACGGGATTAAGAATTGCTTCGCTAGCAATAATTTTTCATCGTCAGTTGATGCGCCAATCATTCGCTTAATTGTGTTGATGTTCCCGACAAACCCGTCATCGTCAGCATGCATATTCAAATGGAAGTACAATGCCTGCGTTGACAGTGGCATGTCTAAGAACACGTCTGTGTCAGTAACTTTCTTGCTTAACATTCGTCGTTGTGCCATTTAAACACCCCTAGAACGGTAAATCGTCATCGTTGATAGTAGCTGCATTACCACCACCGTACATATCGTTAGGTGAGAACCCGCCCTGTTGTGGTGCCTGACGTTGTGGTTCAGGATTAAACCCGCCAGTATTTTCCTGTGGGAATTGTGTTCGTCGCTGATCCGTTTGTTCACGCGTTTCAACCAGTGTGAAATTGTTGACGATAACTTCTGTTACATAGACACGTTGACCTTGTTGGTTCTCATAGTTACGCGTCTGCAAAGACCCTTCGATGCCAACCAGCGACCCTTTGGCCGTCATGTTGGCGAAATTTTCGGCAGCCTTACGCCAGATAACGAAGTTGATAAAATCGCTCTCTCGTTCACCGTTCGCGTTAGTGAATTGACGTTGTACTGCTAGCGAACCGGAAGCAACTGCTGCGCCCGACGTTGTGTACTTAAGCTCTACTTCCCTAGTTAATCGTCCGATTAGTGCGACGTGGTTCATTGTCGATTTCCTCCATTTGTTTAAACGTCATAATGCCTAGACGTTGCAATGTTTCTGGGTCTAACTTAATACCCTTAACGTGATACTTACGCTCGAATTCTGGCCACCCAATGTTGTGTGCTTCGTTGTGATGTACACGACATAAAGCAATTAAGCGCTTCTCTCGGTGGTCAACCGTTCGGCGGTCGTTACCCATTCCGACCGTGTCAATGTGGTGAACGTCAGCCGACCTACCACACACAACGCAGCTTCGGTATCGAAGCGATGAATACATGTAGGCGTCAACGTCGTCCATATATTCCAAACCGCTCTTCGACATTGGAATGTGATTGCGTACTGCATAATCAAGCAGATATGAAATGAAATTGCGCGCCGTGGTCATATCAGTGTCAGCGAATGAAAAATACTGATCGCCCGTTTCGCCGATGTAGTAAAATTTCATCCATTCCTTCGTCTCTTCGGGCGTGTACCCTGACCACTTCGCAATCTCGCTCATAATCGCATACGCCTTCTTACGTTGAATGCGACTGATACTGCGTTCGTCAGCAACCGTCACAACCGCCTGTGGCTGTTCTTCTTGCGTGTATAGTGACAAGCTGGCTAGTTCCTGCGCATCTTCTACTGACATCGTCAGCTTGTTACCTTGAATTGATGTGATGCGCCCCCATATATCCATTACTCGAGCCCCTGACTAGTCCAGTCGATGATTTGTTGCTTCTGCGTGTCGTTCAATTTGTTAAAGGCATAGAAATTTGCGATGTTAGTCTTGAACGCTGCGCTGATTTGCTTATACATCTCTTCTTCGGTTAGTGAGTGTTTGGTTTGATAATTCTTTGCAACGGCACCAAACTTGGAATTAAGTGGGTTCTTTGATTGTGATTGCTGACGGTTCTGGTAGCTCTTTTGAGCACTGTTTGCGTCATCATCAACATCACTAGCCACTCCGAACGCTAACGCTAGTGAATAGCGCTTTGCGTACGTCAGACCAGAACCTTGCGCTTGTGGGTCAAGCGATGCATCAACCCAACCTTGTCCCTTTTGTTGACGGGCTGAGATAATCTCAACACCGCCCAAGTCCAAACGATCATCATCAGTTAGCAGTACCGTGAACAACTGACTGTCCTTCACTTCTTGTGTCCACACAAGTCCTGCTTCACTTGCCTTAATGGCATCATCAACCGCCTTAACGACGGCATCATATGTCACATAACTAGAACGGAATTGTGGGTTGCTGGCATCTTTCACGGGTTGCACAAGTGACTTGCGCACCTTCAATAATTCTGTTGCTACTCCCATGTATCCACCTACTTCCAGGTTAGCGTCTTGGTTGGTGTCTGGACTGTGTGTCCATCAAGCAACTCGTCAACAACCTCGCCATACTTGTTTTTTAACTTATTAGCTGTTTTCAAACTCACGGCGTCCCAGCCAAACTTTTCCACAAATTGTTGCTTCAATTCATTGTCAGCATCTGGAATTTCCGTCTTCATGCCATCACGATATTGTGCATGACTGAATGTGACCCCCTCATCAAGACGTCGCTTAACTTCTGCATCGATAGCTTTAACAGCTGGTGCAGCGACCATCTTTGATGTGTACTTCAATTCTTCCAATGTTTCGTTATCAACTTGCGCCAACAACTTGGGGTCTGTCAGTTGCTCCATCGTTGCAATTTCGCCAGTTGAGATAACCATTCCCATTTCACTCATAAGTCTTTATCCTCGTATTCATCCATGTAATCGTTAAGTGCTTCTTCTTCATCTTTTGGGTCATCAGGTGGATCAATTAATTCATCGAACATGGTCAGCCACCCAGTTCAAAACGTCAGCAACGCCCGTTTCAAAATATGAAACAGTCCCGTCATTGTTATCGCGTTGTTCCGCCTTAAAGGCTCGATTCATACGTTTTTGCGCTTCTAATCGCAATTCATTTTTCATTGCATACCCCCTGTGTTATCCTTGAGGAGTAAAATCTATTCACAAATTGTTTTACTCCGACGCTTAACGGTTGCACCCGTTAGGCGTTTTTCTTTTCCTTGTCATATCGACCCTTGTACTTCGTGTTGTACAACGATGCCAGGCTCATTCGTAGCTGTTTAGCAATCGGCGTCGCGATCTCTGAAAACGATTGTTCAGGTCGCTTAGAATCCATCGCCCTTTTGAACGTTTTATACCTATCTTCGTAACCAACCGCCGATGTTATATTCGGCTTGTTGAAAGGCGTGCCTTCTAACTCAGCTTCGCTGTGTTCCCGTAAAAAACGTCCAAGATATCGTGAATTATTAGCAGCAATGAATGATAGTCCAGACACTTGACTTGCTTGTGACACTAAATCATCACGTTCATCAGCGTTCTTCCCAACCATGTAATCTGATAGGGACTTCGCAAATCGACGATACCGCCTTTCGTATTCAGACAACGCCTTATTAGACCGTTCAACCGCACTTTTGCGAATTCGTTCCTTCTCTGCTTCAACATCAAATTTCGCAGGCTTTGCAAAATTATAGTGAATATCACCAACTCCCATTGGTCCTTTGAAATCCATTTAGTTACCGCCTTCCAACTTATTTAACATGTCGAACACACCTTCTCGTGTTGTTGCCCACTCAATGTGGTTCTTAACGTGAATGCCCAGTTGAACACCACCAGTCGGTAGTGAACGTGCCTCAACGTTATGCACCTTGTTATAAGCGAGAATCTGTTGCAGATTTACAAATTCTCCGACTTTCATGCTGCCCCCTTTCTGCGTGGCAACGCTTGTGCATCGCCCGTCAGCAAGTAATAAACAGTTGGCCCTAATCGCTTCAACCAAATGTGCTTAATTCCCTTGAACAAGTAATAAACACTTGTACCAATCAAAGCCATGAGTGCGACACCCATAAACATCAGTCCGAAAAATACTGCTAATGTTGTTTGATCCATCATTTTCACCACCAATCATTAAGTTTGCGAAATCTCAATAAGTCAGACACCAAGTAAGTTGGGTTATACGCGTTAGGTGTCTTATTAGGTACGTTTTGCATAAACTTCTTTGAGAAACGTAGATGGTCTTTAAACCAATTCACTGAATGATTGAATAATCGACTTGCACCAACTTGGCCAACTATTCGACGTTGCTCAAGTTCTTCGATTGTGGCTGCACTTTCTGAAAAACGCGCCATAACTAAACCTCCAATTCCATTTGCTTTAGTTGGTATATCGTCGCTGCTGCTGGCGTCCAAATGCTAATAAGTTGCGTTACAGTGTCAAAGTCCTTGTCTCGCAAGTCACGTCGAATTTTTACGCCTGCAACTTCATTGATTTGTCGGTTCAAATCGCGTCGCAACTCACCATTAACCTTCTTATAGTTCAAGTTGTTAACGTTGGCATACTCTCGCACTTTGGCGCTTACAGCCTTGCTGATGTACTCATAGCGCGCTGAATTAAGAACTTGATTACCGTCTAACTCATCAACCTTATTCTTTAACTTGCCAACTTCTTTGCTTAGTTGCGTCGTTCCTTGCGCCAACAAAACAATCTGATCCAACGGGTTAGTTGGTAAGGCCGGTTGGCTACGCAACGTTTCTTCCATTTCGTTAAACGCTTGAATGTATCGCAGCTTAAATTGTGTTGCCTTTGAGCCTGTGAACCCCATCGCTAACAACGTGAAACCGTCCTTGTTCATTCGAATTTGCCGATATTCTTGGTGGTTTTGTTCATGGATATATGTTTCTTCTTCGAATGTTGGGTCTGCCCAATTTTGGGCACCCCCCATTTGCTTAACCAAATCATCAATATCTCGAAGCACATGTCGGTGTTCTTTACCAAACACTCCTGCAACTTCACGAGATGTTGTTGTTACTTGACCGTTAATCGTTTCGACTAATTGAGTTTGCTCTGTCATTCGTTTTCTCCTTAAATTGCGATGCCTAAGATTTTTGCTACTTGCTTTTGGATTACAATATCCTTTGGCGTTGTGTTTCCTTGCAGCGCACGACTTACTTGCGCTGGTGAAACATTCAGCATTTTTGCTAGTTCAACTTGCTTCATACCGTGCTCTAGCAATGCGGTTTTAAACATAATCCGCACATTCTTAGCCGCTACTTCCAATTCAGTCATATCCGGACCTCCTGTAATTTATTCATCAAGTTATTGCAATTGTTTAACCAATAAGCTAAACTAAGTGCATAGGAAAAAAGCACAAAGAAACCCCTAAATATCAACCGTTGCCCCGTCAAAAGCACGTTGGTAATAGGCTTGTTTTTTGTTGCCTGATTACTTGATGAATTAAATATAAACCAATAAGCTAAACTTGTAAAGAGTTTTGTAACTAATTGGCTAAATTTAATTGTCAAAGTCTCGGAGAATGACAAATGACATTATTTGAAAGAATACAACAAACCGCTAAACAACGCGGGTTAAGCATGCGTGCAGTTAACGAAAAAGCTAAATTAGGCACCAATGCAATTTACAAATGGAAAACACAAACGCCTGCGACTGATAAATTAAAATCAGTTGCTGATGTTCTTGGCGTTTCTGTTGACTACCTGTTAGGTAATACAGATGACATGCACCAATCTTCTAATAATGAAATGCCTGTCGACCTAGACGAAGTGCTAAGCAAGCTTGGCCCTGCCGTATCATTTGGTGGTAAAGAATTAACAGATGATCAGAAATTAAAATTTTATGAAATGGCTAAGTTAATGTTTGGTGAATAAATGACAGAAGATGAAATAAAAGAAGAACTACTAGCTTTGGCACGTAGACACGATATTGACGTGGTCAACATTGATACAAGAAATGATGCATCACCTGACGTTGCATTTCCGTTCATTAGACAGATAATGATGAACCCCAACTTTGCCACAGGTTATCACTACGTGTTCCGTTTGGCACACGAAATATCTCACATTATATACGGTGATGCTCACGCGCTGCCTTATTACCGGTTCTCCCCCTTGTTCTTAAAAACAGAAGAAATAACAGCCAATACGCAGGCTATTCGAGTGATTGCGCGCATTGTATACCGTGACGTGCCAGTAGAGCAACGCAACTGGGTTGAATTCATGGATTACCTTGGTTTGCAAACGCACTTTGAACCAATCGTTAAACGCATTTTGTTCAACTGAGTATTTTTTGCTACGCTTAATGTACGTCCAATGCTGATTGACGTTAAAAGCTGTGTGGAGTGGGTTATATGAATTTATTTACTAAATATATTGGAATCGGTGCTGTGGCGGTCTTAGTGGGTTCGACTGCCTTGCAAGCTATCCCTCAAGTCGGAAACAACTATTTTGTTACGGTAGCTAGCGCATCTTCCAAATCTAAAATTAAAAAAGTTAAGCTTGGAATGACCAAAAAGCAGGTTCAACAAATTCTTGGTAAGCCTGATCGTGATGATGGTGGAATGCTTACATACGCAAAATACGGTTATTTGTACTTTTCAAAGGGTAAATTAACTGGTGGTGAAGATAAAAGTATTCAGGCACAAGTGACAAAGAAAAACGCTGCTAAAAAATCGTCTAAAGCAAATAAGCGTCAATACCTTCTTTCACAGGCGAAATACTTTGGAACAAAAGACGTTGAGTCAATTCAAAAGGCAACCTATGCTTATGCTTCAGCTGAAATTGATGGTGGAATGATGTACATGTGGAAATCACAAGCCGGCAAATTAATTCGAGTTGATTTGGATGAGTACGGAAAAACTGCCGTTTATAAGTACGATGATTCAAAGGATAACGGGCTTGGTGAGCAACTTTATATTGGAAAAACAATTCTTCAAAAGAAGCCGCGTACAACCGTTGTATACCCTTAAAAAATAAAAAACACGCACACTCCCCGTCGCCAAACAAGTAGTGTGCGTGTAGCAAATCAAAAACAACACGTAAAAGATACATAGTCATTTTTTGTACAGGTAATTATACCACGACCTGGGCATGTCTTTAAACTGCCCAAAATTTCTATACAAAGGTTAGGTTTAAGCTAATGGCAGTATATAAAACCGAACACGGTTGGCGTGCTGACTTCTCATTTAAAGATGCCTCCGGCAAATATCGTAAGAAATCAAAGCGCGGGTTCAAAACAAAGAAAGAAGCTGAATCCTGGTTAGCTGAGTATTCTATCAACCATGGCAAGCCAACCCTACAAAAAGGATCACAAATTCTTTTTACTGACTACTTTGATGAATATGCAAAACTACACCTAGAAACCGGCATGAAAGAAGCCACCCATGAATCGTGGAGATTCGAAAAGAAGCTTGTCGTAGACGTTTACTTTACAGGTTTAACATTAGACCAAATCACACGACAGATGTATCAATCATTCCTAAACCATTACGCAATCGGAAAGAAAAGACAAACTGTTTCAAAACGTCACAGGTTGCTGAGACTAGTGATCAATCAAGCTTTTCACGATGGCTTAATTCAAAGCGACCCCACCTTTGGAGTCACTATTCCAGGATCTGATTCAAAAGATGCGTCTGAAAAATTTTTGCAACTAGATGAACTCACTACATTAATCGAATACATTGAAAACGATGATAAGCTTATCACATGGCGAACGGGGTTTATGGTGTATCTAATATCACTTTCCGGGCTACGTGCTGGTGAAGCATTGGCCCTCACTAAAAATGACATTGATTCGGATGCACGGACAATTACCGTTAGCAAAACAAAACAATTGTCTGGCGCTGTAACAACGCCTAAAACAAAAACGTCAAATCGTACACTCGTTATGCCAAATCGTTTTTTCGATAGCTATCAGAAATTCATTGGTGCTAAAGAACATTGGAACGCTGCAAGTGAATTGTTTGATGGTCGTAGAACGCCAAGTGTTGTTAATAGATGGCTTGAACGATTAGAAAAATCACTAGGATTTGAAAATATTGTATCCTTGCATGGTTTACGCCACTCACACGTTTCTTATCTACTATCGAGTGGCGTTGACATCAGTTACGCTTCAAAACGGCTCGGACATTCTAACGTTTCCATCACACAAGACACATATGCACACCTACTCCAACATAAACAACAATCAGAAGAAAACAAGACAATCACATTGCTTGATCAACTCAATTAAGCAACTCTTGTGGTGCGAATTTGGTGCGAATGGTGCGAAAAAGTGCGAATTTTTCCACACTTACCGATATTTTGCGACAGATACCAACACATTTAAAATTCAAGCGAATCGAAAAACTAAAAACGGCTAAACCCATTCAAATCAAGGGTTTAACCGTCATATCAACGATTATTCACGTAATCCATAAAGTCTTGGAAGACACGTAAATGTGTCTTATCACGTTCGAACATCATTTCGGGATGGTATTGCACAGCCCGGACAGATGCATCCGAACTCTGATAAGCTTCGACCGTCCCATCACTCGCAAACGCAGCGGGTTGCAAATCTGTACCTAATCGCTTAATTCCTTGGTGGTGGAATGAGTTCACAATCGGATGATCACCCAATGTCCCCGTCAAGAAGTTGTCCGGCAACACATCCAAACGATGCGTCGGCTCATACCACTTCACTGGGAATTGATCGTGCTTCACAATTGGATTACCATTTTCAGGCGTGTATTGCGTATCAATATCTTGAATTAGCGTGCCTCCCAAAGCAACGTTAATCAGTTGGGCACCGCGGCAAATTCCCATCAGAGGCTTGTTTTGTTTGCGTGCCTCTGCGACAATCGCCAATTCAAATAAGTCGCGTTGTCGGTCTGTTTCGCCCATTTGTGGCGTTGGATCTTCACCGTAAAATAGTGGTCCAACGTCTTGCCCACCAATCAAAAGGACGGCGTCCACTGAATTAACGTACTCAGCCGCTTCCTCTGGTGAACCCATTGGAAAGACAACTGGTAATGCGCCAGCTTCACGTAGCGCCGCCGTATAATTTTGTTGCGTATAGTCAACGTAATTCGTTCGGTGCTTTGGATTTGGGTGGTTCAAGTGATTACTTGGAATACCAATAATTGCCATCGTTGCGTGCCCCCTGTTTCAAATATGAAACATATTATACCGCTTTCATAAGCGTATGGTTATAAAAAGGAAGTTTTTATACTAAAAAGCCTGAGATTATCCCCAGGCTTTCCATTAGATTTAGTCCGCAAACAACTCAGCGGAACCAGCTGGAACTCGGACCAGATCAAGAGCTACCAAACGCTCTGCAATTTGCACGGCGTTCCAAGCGGCACCCTTCAACAAGTTATCAGAAACCACCCACATGTGGTAGTTACCATCATTTTCCAAATCAGGGCGGACACGACCAACAAACGTATCCCGCTTTCCTTCAGCGTTAATTGGTTGTGGGTAAATTTGGTGATCCGGATCATCTTCCAAGACAACGCCAGGCGCATCCGACAATGCTTGTTGGATGCCCTTTGTGCTAGCACCGTCCTTGTCTGTCACTTCAAAGTAAACCGTCTCCCCGTGACCAACTGGCACCGGTACACGAACAGCCGTGGCCGTTACCTTGATGTCTGGCGCATTCTTATCACCCAACATAATCTTCTTCGTCTCATGAATCATCTTGTACTCTTCATGCGTGTAGCCCTCATCTTCAAAGACGTCAATTTGCGGCAACAAGTTAAAGGCCAATGGGTAATGCTTCTTGTCGCCCTTGGTTGGCAAAATTTCAGCCGTTTCAGTCTCACCATTCAAGTGTTGTTGGGCTTGGTTCAGCAATTCATTCCAAGCAGATTGCCCCGCCCCAGAGGCAGCTTGGTAGGTTGAGACAACGACTTGCTTTAAACCGAAATTTTGACGGATTGGTTCAAGTGCGACGACCATTTGAATCGTTGAGCAGTTCGGGTTAGCGACGATTCCATTGTGTTGATAAAGGGCCTGTTCATTAACCTCGGGCACCACCAGCGGCACGTTATCGTTCATCCGCCAAAATGACGTGTTATCCACGGCCACCGCCCCACGCTTAACCGCTTCAGGCAACAAGCGGGCTGACACAGAACCGCCGGCTGATGACAAGACCAAATCAACCCCCTCAAATGAGTCAGGTTGGGCTTCTTCAATCACGATATCTGAGCCACGGAATTGGCGGGTTTGACCAGCTGAACGAGACGAAGCCAACAACTTCAACGACTTAACCGGAATCGTTGATTGTTCCAATTGTTGAATCAAGCGGGTACCAACCGCTCCGGTAGCTCCTAAAATCGCAACTGTGTACTCACGTTCTGACATAATATTTTCTCCTTAAATTTTAATAAAAACCCGAAATTTGGGTACATTAAAAGCACAAGCCGAAATTAATCAGTTGTGCCATTAATTATTAGTATTTTCTCATTAACCCTTGAGGTCAACGTAATGCTTCAAGCGCACCATCGCCGTCTGCAAATCTTCCGTTGAGGCTGCGTATGATAGACGCACATAGCCTTCACCACCGGCACCAAAAATTGATCCCGGTGCGATTCCAAGCTTAACTGTTTCCGCTAAGTCGTAGACAAACGCCATATCATCAGTGTTCAAGTTTGCTGGAATCTTCGCGAAAATGTAGAAGGCACCCCCTGGTTGTGCGGCAGTAAAGCCAGCTTCTGCCAAACCTGCCATCACCAAATCACGGCGTTCCTTGTAGATATCACGCATCTCAACTGCATCTGCACGTCCATGACGCAACGCCTCATTTGCCGCTGCCATCATCGGTCCTGGCACTGTCGTTACCAAGAATTGGTGCATTTTACCAACATGCGTCATCAACGCAGCCGGTCCGGCCACATAACCCACACGGTAGCCAGTCATCGCATGTGACTTTGACAATCCGCTCACCAAGATGGTTTGTTCTGGCAACAACTTCGCCATTGAAACGTGTTCACCATCGTAAACTAACTCGGCATAGATTTCATCAGACAAGACCAACAATTGGTGTTCAGCCAAAATATCAGCAATCGCTTGCACTTGCGCACCAGTATAAGTGACACCCGTTGGATTTGATGGGTAGTTAAACAACACGGCCTTCACATTTGGATGTTCAACTAAAGTTGCTTGTAGTTTTTCTGGCGTCAAGACAAAATCAGGTGCGGTGTTGATTCCAATCACCTCAAGGCCAATGATATTCGCGATTGCTTCATACATTGGGAAAGTTGGCGTTGGGATGATAATTTCATCACCCGCATTAAACAGCGCATTCATCGTCGCGAACAACGCTTCCGAAGCGCCCACCGTCACCACCACTTCGCCGTTTGGCTCGTAACGTGGTGTATCAAACCGTTCAACCAGGTAGTCACTAATTGCTTCACGTAAAGCCAAATGCCCATGTGGCGCAGCGTAGTGTGAGTCGTCTTCATCAATCGCAGCTTTGGCAGCGTCCTTAATGTGCATTGGTACAGCAAAATCAGGCTCACCAAGTGTCAACTTTAAAATGCCGTCGATGGCAGAAAACTTTTGGTCCACCACTCGAATTGGTGATGGTAAAATCTGGGCCAATCGTGTGTTAAAGCGATCAGCAAGGGCAGCATTTAATTCTGGCATGTTTTTCTCCTCTGGCTCACTGGCCATCTTATTAAGTCTCACCGGACTTAGTCGCGGCTTTACAATAGTTGATCTAGGCCGACCGCCAGGCCATCCACCTGCGTGACGTTACGAATTGCTAAGGCAACGCCCCCCATAAACGATTCACGGGTGAATGATGTTTGCTTAAGTCGTAATGTTTCCCCGGGTGCCCCAAAGATAACTTCTTCCTCGGCCACATAGCCAGGCAAACGCATGGCATGAACCGGCACCTGGTCGATTGCTTCCCCACGAGCAGCATCCGCCCGATACTGGGTAACTGGTTTAGCCATGCGAGCCGCCGCAATGCGACTTGCGGTTGCCCGGGCCGTCCCTGATGGTGAATCCACCTTATTGGGGTTATGAATTTCTAACACTTCCACATCCGGGAAATATTGCGCAGCTTTTTCAGCAAATTGCATCAACAACACCGCTGATAACGAAAAATTAGGTACGATAATCGCATGCCGCGCATACTTTTCAGCTAGATGGCGAAGTTGTGAAACTTGATCAGCTTCCAAGCCACTTGTCCCAACCACTAAATCAAAGCCGTGTGACAACGCATAAGTGGCATTATCAAAGGCTGATTCGGGTAACGTCACATCTACCCAAACGTCTGCTGTGACATCAATTTCGTCTAATTCTGTAAAAACCGGTACTGTCGCCTCGTACGGTGTCCGACCTAGAATACCAACCAACGTCAAATCGGCCTGTTCGGTCAACATATTTTGGATGGCTATTCCCATTTTACCAAATCCACCCGCTAGAAATACGGTTGTCATAAAAATTCCTTTCTCATCTTTACGCAAGATGTGCGATGACATCTGCCGTTTCATTTTCATCCAAAGGCAAAATTGGCAAGCGCGTTAGGTTTTGCACCTCACCCTTTTCCGCCAAAACTGCCTTGACTGGGGCTGGCGAAGGGTAACTAAATAGTGTATTCATCTGTGGTGTTAACCACCGTTGCAACTGACCTGCCTTACCTAGATCACCATCATGGAACGCCAAGAACAAGTCGCGCATTTCAGGACTATACAGGTGTGCCGCCACTGAAATGGTGCCTGTCGCCCCAATTGCCTTTGCCGCTAACGTCTGGGCATCCTCACCAGTATAGACTGCAAAATCTGCTGGTGTGTGTTCAACCAAGTACGCCAAATCATCAATACTTGTGACTTGCTTGACGGCATTGATATTTGGATGTTGTGCTAATGTCACCACGCTATCATTTGTCAGTCCAACCGCTGAACGGCCTGGAATGTTATACAGCATGACTGGTACAGCTGATGCATCCGCAATCGCCGTAAAGTGGGCTAACATGCCCTTCTGACTTGGCTTATTGTAGTAGGGCGTCACAGCCAAAATAGCATCTATCCCAGGGATTGCACTAACCTCGGTGGCCAATGCGACTGATTGGGCAGTATTATTATCACCGACATTCGCAATCACCGGCCCGCGGTTTCCCACCTTAGCAGCAAAGTAAGCATATAAAGCTAGCTTTTCTTCATGCGTCAAGGTTGGCGACTCGCCAGTGGTACCACCGATGACAAATCCTTGCGTGCCTTCTGCCAACAATCGTTCGGTCAGCGAATCCAACGCTGGATAATCAATCGTATCTTCTGCTGTAAAGGGCGTAATAATCGCCGTAATCAGCTCAACTTCATCATACATATCAGTTGCCTCTTTTTATTATTTATTGCATCATTCGCCAATTTAAGTAGCCAACCATTGCGTCAACACCCGGTTGCAAGGCGGCCTCATCAGGCGACAATCCAGCATTATGTAGCGCATGAGTTGGATCACCAACCCCTAACCAAAACATCGTACCTGGGAATTTTTGTAACAAGAAGCCAAAATCTTCGCCAGTCATCGCCGGCGCGATTTCTGAAAAATTAACAGTCGGCGCTTCCGTCATATAAGCCATAAAGAGGGCCGTTGTCGCGTTATTATTTTCAACCGGCATGTACCCCCCTTGAATCAACTGCAAGTCAGCTGTTACACCGGTTGCCAATGCCACCCCCGCCACAATATCGCGCACACGTTGTTGCATCATTTCGATATCCTGCTGGCGGAAGGCCCGAATCGTCCCATCCAAATGAGCCGTTTCAGCAATCACATTGCCAACCGTGCCCGCATGAAAAGTGCCTAATGTCACCACACCACCGCGGACTGGGTCAACATTGCGTGACACAATCGTTTGCACTTGATTGACAAACATCGCACCCGCAACAACCGCATCGACAGCTTCATGTGGGTAAGCAGCGTGACCACCTTTACCTGTAAAGGTTACATGAATCTCCGTCGTCCCCGCAAACAATGTCCCTTGACGCGTCGCAATTTGCCCAGTTGGCAAACCTGGATGATCATGTAAGCCATAAAACTCATCTGGGCGCCATTCATCGGTAAACACACCCAAATCGTACGCTCGTTTACCGCCATAATCGGCTTCCTCAGCTGGTTGGAAAAAGAAAATCAAATTATCTTTCGGCTGATGTTGGGTAAAGTACGCTAAAATACCTAACCCCACGGTCATATGCATATCATGACCGCATGCATGCATCAGGCCCGCATGTTCTGAAGCGAATGGTAACCCCGTCGCCTCAGTAATTGGCAACGCATCAATGTCCGCCCGATACCCAATTGTTCGTTGTGGATTGGTTCCAGCGACCCGAACGAGCAACGCCGTTGGTAGTTCAGGTATTTCACGTATTGTGACCCAGGGTTGCTGCCATTGCATGACCAACTGTTTCAAATACTGGTGTGTCTGCGTTTCATGTAACGCCAACTCTGGGATGCGGTGCAAGTCACGCCGGACTTGTTTTAAATCAATCGGCGTCATGTCAGCACCTCGTTAATCTAAGTTCCGCAAGGCATCAACCAAAGCCGTCTTGCCTTCCGTTTGCGCATCAATTTCCTTAATGACACGTGCCGGCACGCCAGCCACAACGGTATGGGCTGGGACATCCTTAGTGACAATCGCGCCGGCCGCAACAACGGCCCCGTCGCCAACTTGCATCCCTTCGATCACTACAGCATTCGCACCGACGAGAACGTTATCACCAATCGTCACCGGCGTTGCTGAGGCTGGCTCAACTACCCCGGCCAAGACAGCACCTGCGCCGATGTGACTATGCGCGCCGACAATTGCGCGGCCACCTAGCACAGCACCCATATCAATCATGGTTCCTGGACCAATTTCGGCACCGATATTAATGATGGCCCCCATCATAATGACCGCATTATCGCCAATTTCCACCTGTTCGCGAATAACCGCGCCTGGTTCAATCCGCGCCTTCACACCGTCATAGTTCAACAATGGCACCCCAGAATTGCGGGCCAATAACTCAACGTGTTGCGCCGTGATTTTTTCAGCATTTGCGGTTAAAACCGGTGCAATCAGCGCATAGTCGCCAATCACTGTGCCCGTACGTGTTTCAATAAATGCTTGTACGTCCGTGGGCCAGGTAATATCAGTAAGCTCGCCGGCCAATGTCACCCGTGCTGGGGTTTGCTTTGGCGCATTTGCAATGAAATTAATAATCGTTTGTGCATCTAATTCTGCCATTTTTTACTTTTCCTTCTATAAATAGTGTCGATCCAAGCGAACCAAATCTGCCAACGTTTCTCGTTCCACGACGACCTTAGCTTGACCGTTTTCAACAAATACCACGGCTGGACGCCCATTTCGGTTGTAGTTTGACGCCATCGAGTAGCCGTACGCTCCGGTTGCCAACACCGCTAGGACATCCCCTGGCTTTGTCTTTGGTAAAGCTTGCTCCCAAACCAACACGTCCCCCGACTCGCAATACTTACCTGCTACACGAACAACCTCATCAGACGGCGCATCTGGCTGAGCAGCTAAGACTGCTTCATACTTCGCCTGGTACAGCGCTGGACGAATATTATCCCCCATACCACCATCAACAGCGAGATACGAACGAATGCCTGGGACATCCTTGCGCGATCCAATCGTGTAGAGACTATACCCCGCTGGTCCGACAATCGAACGACCTGGTTCGATCCAAACGGCTGGCATCTGCATACCATACGCCGCCGTCTTTTCAGCAATCGTATCAATAATTGCTTCAACGAACGTTGCGGCTGGTAATGGTTCATCATCTGCCGTGTACCGAATGCCAAAGCCACCGCCGGCATTAATCACTTGTGGCTCGAAATCCCATTCGTGCACCAAATCCACCAACTTCGCAGCGGCCATTTGGAAACCCGTCACATCAAAAATTTGGGAACCGATATGCGCATGAACCCCCAAAACATTCAAATTAGGATCTGCCAAGGCTTGTTGCAACGCAGCTTCGGCTTGACCACTATTAACATCGAACCCAAACTTACTATCAGTCTGACCAGTTGAGATGTAATCATGGGTGTGGGCTTCAACCCCTGGGGTAATCCGCAAGAGAATATCTTGCGTTTGCCGACGTTCCGCCAACAGCTCATGCAATACCTGTAATTCATAGAAGTTATCAACAATAATCGTGCCTAAGCCATTCTCAATCGCCATCGTTAATTCTTCAACCGACTTGTTATTACCATTAAACGACACATTCGCCATCGGAAACTTTGCCCGCAAAGCCGTATAAATTTCGCCACCGGAGACGACGTCAATATGCATCCCCTCTTGGGCGGCAACTTCATACATCGCAATCGTTGCAAATGCCTTCGATGCATATGACACCGCATAATTCAAATGACGCTCTTCAAATACGCGCTTGAAATCACGCATCTGTTGGCGCATGGCCCCCACGTCATACGCGTATAGTGGCGTGCCAAAGCGTTGTGCTAGTTCATTGGCATCAACACCGCCAATACTCAAATGACCTGCTGCATTTGTTTGATAAGGTGTTTTCATATTCTCTTCCCCGTTAATCTGTAATTTGTCGATAAATGCGTTCTTGTAAATTCGTTGAAATTTCCCATGGTGCCAGGTCGGTATATTGACCGACATCCTCCAAGGTATTCTCTTGTTCACCTTGCCGACCAATAATCGTGACGGTAGTGCCAATTGGTAATTCATATGGTAATGAAATCATCATTTGATCCATTGCCAGCTTACCCACAATCGGGCGTTTCACCCCGTCAACGATTACCTCAAAGCCCTGCAATTTACGTGGCAGACCATCGCCATATCCCAACGGCACGGTGCCAATCCACTCACCTTCATGGGCGTAATAAGTATGGCCATAGCTGACACCCTCACCTTCATGGCATTTTTTAACAAACACCAATTCCGTTTCCAATGTGAGGACCGGCTCTAAGTAATCATCTGCTCGCAATTCACCACGTGACGGTTCAACACCGTAAACCACAGTGCCTGCTCGAATCACATCTGTCGGCATTTCATCCGCGTGATACATCGCGGCCCCCGAATTTGCTAAGTGCACTAAGGGTGGCATTTCAATGCCATCCGTTAGCACATGCCAACGCTTTAATTGTTGGTGGAAATAATCAACTTCCGGCGCGTCGGCCTCGGCAAAGTGGGTCATGATACTGGCATATGTGAAGGCCTCACGATGTTCATGCATAAAAGCAATCGCCGCTTCTAATTCAGTTCGCTCACGAAATCCAATGCGTCCCATACCGGTATCAACAGCTAGGTTAACTTGCAAACGTTGTCCGTTAACCGGCAGATATTGTAGCGCCTCTTCCAACCACGCCACCGATCCAACTGTTGCAATCAAGTTATTTTCCGCGATTAACCGCGTATATTGCGGTAACGTAATCCCTAAAATTAACGTCGGTGCCGTCAATCCCGCTTGACGCAATGCCAAGCCTTCATCTAGCAAAGCCACCGCTAAGCCATCAATGCCCCCCGCTACAGCCGCTTGGCTCATCGGAATCAAACCGAAACCATAAGCGTTGGCCTTAACTGCTAAGAACATAAACGAGGCTTGGGATGCCTGACGCACTTCTTGAATATTGTGTGTCACCGCTGCTTGTGAAATATTTAACCGGGTTGGTCGGGTAACTGCTACTACCATAACTTGTGTCCTCATTTTCATTAGTGTCACGCTAATTGTGAGGCTTTTCCGCAAAAAAGACGCTCAATTAACGGCACCATCGCACCGTCAATTGAGCGTCTCATTAAAAAACATTCATTGACTGTGACGATAGCTCCCCGCTGCTTCCACAGCGACAGTCCATTGGCTCTTAACCAAAGGCCCAACGATTCAGTTGCGCTGAATCGTTTCGGCAATGTCCCCTTTCGCTTTGCATCTTCGCCTGTGCCGGCTCAACAAAGTTACTCATGTCGATTGCAACCTCTATCAATCATTAACGCAACATTAGAATACCCTTAAAAATTATGACTGTCAACACTTGACATCTGCCATTTTTTAATTTTGAATTATCATCAACAAATGAATGAATACACAAGAGGAAATTAGTATGCATGTAATCAAGTTTGGTGGTTCCTCCTTAGCTGAGGGATCACAATTAGAAAAAGTTATTGCAATTATCAGCGCAGATACCGCCCGTCAAGTTGTGGTCGTGTCTGCGCCAGGCAAGCGTTTCAAGGACGACATTAAGGTTACCGATTTACTTGCAAGCTATGCAGAACAAGCCATTGCTGGTGACGATACCGTCGCCATTCAGGCCGAAATTATTAACCGATACCGTCAAATCGTCACGTATTTCAACCTTGACGAAACGGAAATTATTGGGACCTTATCTGAACAACTGGCAAAGCTAAGTCGGGTCCACTACCCCTCGTTTGACTACCTATACGCCGCCTTCATGGGCCATGGTGAATTACTAAACGCCCAACTGATTGCCTATGTCATGCGTGGTCTTGGTCATAACGCCCGATTCGTGTCGCCAGCCGATTTGGGGATGATTGTCACCGGGACACCCCGCGCAGCACGCATTCGCGAAGATAGCTATACCCGTCTAGCAAATTTCCAAATTGCATCTGATGAGATTATTATCGTGCCCGGTTTTCTTGCCTATACCAATGAGGGGTTAATGGCTACCTTTTCACGTGGTGGATCAGATATTACCGGCGCTATTTTGGCACGCGGCTTGCACGCAGATCTATATGAAAATTTCACTGATGTCTCAGCAATTTATGCTGTCGATCCACACATCATTGATCATCCTGCCGCGATCACAACAATGTCCTACCGTGAAATGCGAGAATTAGCTTATGCTGGCTTTGCGGTGTTCCACGATGAAGCGATCATTCCAGTGATTGAAGCTAATATTCCAATTAACGTCAAAAACACAAACAACCCCACGGCGCCTGGCACGATGATTGTACCCGTCAAACAAGTTACTAACCCACGTCCCGTGACTGGCATTGCGAGTGATACCCGTTTTGCAGCCCTATACCTACACCGCTATTTGCTCAATAAAGAAGTCGGCTTTACCTTGCGCATTCTGGAAATTTTGGCCAAACATGGGGTTAGTTATGAA
Organism: Weissella sp. MSCH1; assembly: GCF_045799135.1. Lineage (NCBI taxonomy): Bacteria > Bacillati > Bacillota > Bacilli > Lactobacillales > Lactobacillaceae > Weissella > Weissella sp. MSCH1. The sequence goes on from NZ_JBJMBA010000031.1 coordinate 19,811, forward strand.
CACATGCCATCCGGTATCGATGACATGACCATCATTTTCGATAAGACGCAAATTACTGAAGCAATGCGTGATGCGATTTGCGATGAAATTCAGGCCACTTTAGAACCAGACCATTTGGAATGGATTGATGATTTTGCCATTATTATGGTGGTTGGCGAAGGCATGAATAATCGTATCGGCGCCTTTTCAGAAATCGCCACCCCATTATCCGACGCTGGGATTACATTACCCATGATCAACCAAGGTGCTTCCCAAATTTCACTAATGCTTGGCGTACGCGCTGAACAAGTGGCAGATGCCGTCCGGGTGATTTATAACGCGGTCTTTTAACGCTTTTATTGGCTACCAAAAAAGACACCTGCAACCACTAAACGTTGCAGGTGTCTTTTTCATTAAAATTGATTTTTTGCATAGTTGCGTAGATCTGATTCCAGACCCGCCGTCCGCGCAGCTGGCTTCACATCCAGTGCTTCGTGAATTTCACCGCCTTGACCAGCGTAATTAGCCGATTCCGTATTGGCAATCTGTTGCAATTCAGCCAAAGTGTACGCAGCCGGGTCTTGTACAAATCGCAATGAACCATCAGCCATTTCGATTTGTTGCTCTTCCAAAGCATCCCAAAGCGACACAATGTGATTATCCCGATCAAAAATTAGCTCAACGTGATAATCCGGTGTCACAACCTTAACATTACTTTGGTCCGCTACACCCCGATTATGCAAAGTCACGCCTGGGTGCAAAACCTCTTTGCCGGTAAACAACAAGACCTTAGCCTCATACTGGGCACGCGTCCAATTCATGTGGCGCACAAAATCAGACACCGGCTTACCTAGATAATAGCGTAGCTGGTTGTCAAACGTTGCTGTTAATTGCTTACTCGTGGCATATCGCGACCGAATACCGTTCCACGCCCGATACTTCAGACGCATCAAAAACGCAACTCGGTTAACGAAATCCCAATAGTCTTGCAAATCTGTTTCATTCTCTAACTGCAGGTAATACAAGTTCGGCGTCATATCACGCTTAGACCAATCACCCAAATGAGTCATTTGGACAAAATTCGTGTCATCACGTTGCAATCCCAACACTTGATAAAGCATCCCCAACCGATCCGTTGCCGTTGCACTACCACGGTGGAAACCTGAAATTAACATTTTAGTAAATAATGATGACCCAATCCGGTGCGCCTCATACCATTTCTGCGTTAAGACACCCGTCATCGTATCATCCGTCAGTTCAGGTGCAGTTGCCACAGCCTCAACATAAGCCGCCACCGCTTTAGGTAACCACCCATCCGCTGTAAGTACTTCAGCCTGGCCCAAAAGTGCCGCTGACATCGCAGCCCGGTGGACGGCAACGCCCTTAGGGTTTTCTATCAGTTCGCGTGTTCGCTTAAAAAGCATATGCACACCTCCTCTTCCCACTAGCTTACCATAATTAAGCAAATGGCGCAGTTGATTCACGGACAATTAGGTTCGCATCAAACGCTGCCACCTGTCGCTCACCATCCGGTTGAGCAATACGTTGCAACACCAAATCCAAGGCTGACTTCGCAATATCCCAAACCGGTTGTTCAATTGTCGTGAGTGCTGGCCGGAAAAATTCCGCATAATCTGTGTCATCATAGCCGATGACCGACATTTCTGTGGGTACCTTAATACCAATCGCATTTAGCCCGGAAATCAAGCCAATGGCCAGTTCATCATTAAGGGCAAAGGCAGCGGTAGCATGCGTCACCGAAACAGCCATTGCCGCAGCCCGACCAGCGTGCTTCGTCAAATTTCGAGTGGCCACTTCACTCACCTTGACCCCCGCTTCGGCCATCGCTTCCTTGAAGCTTGCCGTCCGATACAACAAATTATCGGTATACACTTGGTTACCTAACAACACCACGTGTTTGTGTCCCAATGCAATTAAGTGCTCAGCTGCTTTACGGCCACCCTGCGTATCTGATGAATAAACCGCGTCAGCGTCCTCCAACTCATCATGATTTTCCAAGACAACCATCGCGATGCCGCGACGCTTCAAGCTCCGAGCAACGGCGGGTGGATTTGACAGCTGGCTCGCCACCACAATACCTTGAACCCCGGCAGCAACTAACGTCTCAACCGTTTGATCAGCAGTTGCCGTTTCAGCAGTCATAATCGATAGTGACACATTATCCGGCAAGCCTTCCTGCATACGTTGCACAATGTCCCCAAAGTAAGGATTCCGCAAGCTCGGTACCAACACACCAATCATCGTTGTCGTCCCGCGCTTTAAACTACGGGCACTGGCATTTGGCACATAGCCGACTTCATCACGTGCCGCAAAGACCTTCTGCTTGGTGGCATCCGAAAAACGCTCCCCTTTACCGTTTAACACTTGTGACACAGTTGCAATTGAAACGCCTGCCAAATTTGCAACGTCTCGAATTGAGGCCTTCCCCATTATCCGTCTCCTTCTTAATTCACACTCATCCCCGTGTTTGCAATATCAACCACTTCAAACCGACCCGGCAACTCCAAATAAGCCAGTACATCCAACAAATCATTGACTTTTTCTGGCGCTACCAGCGTTACAATCGCTGGTCCAGCACCGGCTAATACCGTCCCGTAAATCTCCAGCGCGTGTGAGGCTTGCCGAATCTTGGCTAATTCCGGTACATCAGCTTGACGGGCAGTATCTAATCCGGCAGTCTCCAATAATTGCCCAGCAAGAACCACTTGCTGATTCTGCCACGCAGCTAGCAACATGTTTCCCGCTGCTGCTGTCGCCATTGCCACGTCTTGCGAAAACTGCTCAGACCGGTATGTCGTCACCTCGCGACGGTACTCAGGTAAGTAAATAACCGCTTGATAGACTGGTGCGACAACACCACTCGCAAAAACATTCCCCGCCTCTAGATAACTCACCGTCACGCCACCCAGCAGTGCGGCCGTCACGTTGGCTGGTTGACCTTCAGTCCGTGCTGCCAACGTTAATTTTGTATAGTCGTCTAAATCTAATTCGCCCAATTGGTTAGCTAACTCAATTGCAGCCAACAACGCAGCCGTTGAAGATCCCAATCCTTGACGAAGCGGAATATCTGACGTTACGCGAATTCGGTGTGGCGTTATATTAGGATATAAGTTTTGCGCAACGGCGACGATATAATTTGTGGCATCGGTCGGGATTGTCTCACCTAAATTGTGTTCTACCAACCAGACATCATTGGCAGAAATAACTTCAAGCGTTAAATAGCGATCGAGCGCAATACCAATTGACGCGACGCCGGGACCAAAATCCCCTAATGTTGCAGGTACTTTTATTGTTATCATGCGGGTCTCTTTCTTCGTAAAATTACTTTGTAAACATTTTACCAAGTTTTACTAAAAATGACAGCCCCCTCAACTAGAGTTTGTTCTTAATTTATTAAGAAAACCGTGCAAGATTTCCCATTACAATGCCTATTATTAGACATAAAACTAACAATTAAAACGTTTAAACCTAAATATTTTCGTCATTTAACATTTTACTTATGATATCACCCCACTTTTCCTGCCACCAATCAATAAATTGCGCTATAATAAATCCTGTAACAGATGCAGGGTAGACTTTGGTGCGTTAAGTGCCGTGGAAACGGAATGTGGGCCACGGACGAAGGACAACGTGTTCGCGATACCATCGTCACATTCACTGTAAGAAGTGAAACCCTCCAAATACTAAAGGAGGTGTTTTCGATATGAAGACATTAAGTTACGCATTACCTCGTCTGCGCACGACGCAGCTTGCATTGTTGGGCATTCTGATGGCCCTCGAAATTGTTATCGGTCGCTTTACATTTGGCCCAGCTTCTGTGAAGGTTGGCTTCACATTTATCGTCGTTGGTTTGATTGCAAAGTGGTATGGTCCTTATTGGGGCATGATCGTTGCCTTTTTTAACGACTTTCTATCAACGATGATTAGTGGCTATAGCTACTTTTGGGGATTCGCCGTTTCAGCATTAGTCGGTGCTGCCATTTACGGCTTCGCTTTCTATGGTCGCGAACACATTAGTTGGTTGCGGGTCATTGTCACCGTTATCTTGGTCCTATTCTTGGTTAACGCCGTTTTGAATACCCTATGGATTGTGATTATGGGTGGTATGACGGATCCAAAGGCGATTACATCATTGCTTTGGGTTCGTGGCATTAAGCAAATTATTTTCTTGCCAATTCAAGCAATTATCCTGTATTTTTTCTTGAATCACCCAACGCTTGAGCAAATGCGCGAACGCCTATTATTCAAGTAACAACTGAGTAAAAACCCCAGCTTTAAATTTAAAAGCTGGGGTTTATTAGTTTGGTTAGTTTTTAGTAACTCTGATGAACAGCTAGTCCAATTTCACGACAAGCTGCTTCAAACCGATTAGCAAACTTGTTCCGCTCATCGGCCGTCGCAAATTTAAGCGCAAATTCTTCATAGATACTGCCACAACCAATGCGGTAGATGCAACTGTCATAGACCCGCCCGACAAATATCGGGCCGTTCTTTGTCATCGTTGCCTCAACCGCTCCTTGCAGCAGCTTTGCCGTCTGCACCGGCATTTCCCGGGTGCTTTGCATTAGCGTATGCAACTTTTGCATACCCACTAACTTGTTTCCTTGGCGAATCTCGTTTCCTCGCATTTGAGCCTCCAAAACGTGTTATCTGACGGACGTCAGAGTGATTTAATTGACAATTAATTATAACATGTAATTTTATTTTAAAGGCGATTAAAAATATTTTAGTCAACCAGTTAACCCTATTATCAAACCCCGCGTGTTATAATGAACACACGAAACATTTCAAACAAAAAAGGACTGCTATTATGAGCGAATCAATTTCAAAAACCCAGTATCTCCAAACTATTTTGGAGCTCAGCAGCGGGGATGAAACAACTAAGATTTCAAATAACCAAATCGCTGAACACTTGAATGTAACGCCTTCTTCAGTATCAAACATGCTGGCAAAGTTACAAGAAGCTGGCGAAGTTGACGTTGTGCCTTACTACGGGGTAACACTTACCGAACCTGGTCGACAAACAGCGTTACGCTTGATTCGATCACACCGTTTGATTGAGACTTTCGGTGCGACAAAGTTAGGTTTGTCGATTTCAGAAGCCCACTTTAACGCTGACAATTTGGATCACGATGCTGATGTTGAATTTGTTGACGCCCTTGAACGTTTCTTAGATTTCCCAAAGTACAGCCCTCATGGCCTACTAATTCCTGACGTCAACTTTAATTATGAACAAGAGAAGTTGCGCACTTTACGTGAGGCCAAGGATTCAGAAACGGTTACTTTAAACAGTTTTACTGAAGATTTGGAATTACTACAATATGTCGAAACAGTTGGCCTTGAACTAGGGACAACTTGGACAATTAAGGAACGTCTGCCATTCGATGGCCCACTTGTACTGTCTGACGGTTCACGTGATGTGCAAGTCACCCAACACGCTGCCGACTTTATTTTTATTAACGATTAACAGAAAAAAAGCGGATGAGACTAATAACTCTCATCCGCTTTTTTCTGTTTAACTTACTTAATCCAACGATTATCTGCTGTAAATGCTGTTTGAATTGACTTAGGCGTCTTATCCCAAGTTGTGGTCCGTTGAAGTTCACCACGCATCATCACACGCCCGCGTTCAGCCGTATAATCACATGTAATCAACGTCACCAACTTCTTACCAGCTACTGGATACACCCAATCGACATCAGTTGGTTTAATAACTTTAAAGTCAACTGTCCGATACTCGTAAACATGATTCATATCCGTTAAATAAATTTTCTGACCAACTGCACCTTTGTAGTAAATTGGTGAAAACAAAACATCTCGGCCAGAGTCGCCTTGAATGAAGTGACTGGCAAGTGCATAGTTACCTTCACCCATGGTTTGATCTGGAAACATCGTTCCAGCCCCCAATGATAGATTTAAATCAGTTGTGCCATTTGAAATCGGCACCGATAGACCAATCTCAGGGATCGCGACAAAGCCAATAAAATTAATCTTTCCAGCATTTACTCGAGCCGCCAATACTTGTTGGGCTGTTAACGACCCCACCTTTTGCCAATCATAGTTGGCCGTTTTCTTCTCAGCTGCCCCTTTCTTAATCGACGTCTTTGTCACCTCTGGCTCGTACGTCTTTAATACGACATTCGCAATCTGATTATGAAAAATCAACAGTAAAGAAATAAGTAGCAGCACAATAAATATGACCGCTCGCAGCCAGGCCCCCACGCGCCGTTTCTTTTTTTCTGTCATTATCCCCCCGCCTTTCTTTTCCCATTATACCCATTTGAAATCATCAAAATAAGACGCAGACGTGTCCAAATTCATAAGACAATTGACAAACGTTGCGCCCTCAATCCTCTGCAAAGGTCATTTTTTCGAACCATGCAAACTGCGACTTGAACGCCTTGATTTCATTGTCTGTGTAAAAATAGTCTATATCCGCCAATAATTCGGCCACCGCGGTTGTATACGCCGTCTCAACACATTCACCATCATAGCGGGCTAACAACAGCTGGATAAACTTAATATAAATCAATGCCGAATAATTTGTCGCAAAGGTGAACCGCTGCACAATCGATCGTAAGGCGCTAACAAACAGGCGTGCATCGTGACCACTCGCAACTTGCTGTAACAGATTAAAGATTAAAACATTAATCTTTAATTCATGGTGTCTGGTTGAGAAAAAACGACTACGCACATTCATTTTAACGATTTTTTCAAGTACAGGCACGGTAATTTCAGGTGACAAATACGGCAGCGCACATCGGGTTAATTCCAACTCATAGCGTGTCCAAAAAGGTAACGCCAATAACTCTTTGAATACCACAATTGCCTGACGTTGCTTTTCATCATCACGATCTGTGTTTTGTCGGAAATAAAGCATCCAAGTTAACCAACCATAGTGGCGGTATCCGGTCTGCTCTTGCAATCGTTGAATTTCAGCCTGAATAGCTGCGCCACCTGCATGGTCTGTAACAGACAATTGTTTAATGCGTTCAGCTAACAATCTGAACGTTGTATCTTCTGGAATAATCAATTCCGCCAATTCTGTTTCAGTCAGTCCTAATCCATAGACTAAATGATAAAAATCCGTTATTTCAATATCCGCATCCCCTTTAACAAAGCGATAGTACGTCGCCCGGTTCAAACCAGAGTACGTTAACAATTGTGTCAACGGGATGTTCTTGGCTTTGCGGATATCGTTAATTACTTGACCTACATGATCAGTCATCTGTCTCTATAACCCCCCAGGCAATTCGGAACAAAATAACAAACGTTTGCGTCACTTCCCCCGCTTGATCAGGATTGTCATGAATTGCCTTCATAAACCGACTAATTTTTTGCTCGGCATCTAACAAAATTTGCGGATTATGTTCACGCCACGCCTGCTCGATATCAGCCAAGGCCCGTCGGTATGGGGCATGCTCTAAAACGTATTCGGCGGGGGATAGCTCATTAATAAACCCCACAAATTTTACATAGTCATCGTAGTTTTTCCGAGTCAGCACCGTCTCAGCCATTATCAAGATATTATCAGACCAAATCGTTGTCACTTCTACAGCGGGAAAACGCTCGCGAAATTGCTGTTTATCAATGACGTATTTTTGAAACTCGGCGAGCACTGATTCAATTGGTGCATCTGGTGACAATGAGATGAAGTATAAGGTGACTTCTATCGCTGTCCATAGGTCTGTTTTGGCCACTAACCGGCGCATTTCCTGTTTCAACAGGGCTTTTTGTTCCTCATCGTCAAACACCAGTGCTAACGCATATTCGGCAATCAGCAACACTTCCCGGTCAGCCAACAGCTGAAACTCCTCAACTTGCGCCTCTAAATCGGTAATGATTTGTTTAGCAAGTGTGAAATCGCCCATCCGCATGGCGCGCCCAAATTTCATCAAAAAACGACCATAGGCCGATAATTCGCCATCTTCAGCGTAGGCAATTAAATTAACGGGACGGCCACCCATAAACCGAATTAGCCGAATTGCTAATTGTAAATTCAGCGGAGTCTCCCCTTTCATCACCCGATAATAGGCCGACTTACTCATCACGTGTTGATCAATGTCTTTCGTATGTATCCGGCGGTTCTGCTTCATATGCCGCATCGCCTCTAACAGACGTTCACTATGCTTATTCATTACGCCACTACTTCTTTTTTATAGTCATTACTAGCAGTGTATCAAACATTTTTGTGATTAAACAGGTCGCCCATGTCCCAATCATAGGACACTTTTTATGAAATTATCACCCTCATTCTGAACCGGTTTCCCGTTATTAGCAAAAAACACTTTGTTTACCAGTACGTAGCGGTAAACAAAGTGTTTCACGTATGATTTAAGCTTCAGCCCCACCAAAATTGTTGATGAAGTAAAGCAATGTTTGTAACTCGTTCGTCAAGTCAACGTTTTGCACGCGGACGTCATTTGGGACGTCCAAACGTAGTGGTGTGAAATTCAAAATTCCGTGCACCCCAGCCTTTGCCAAACGGTTAGCCAAATCTTGGGCAACTGGCGCTGGAACCGTCAAAATAGCCACATCAATCCGTTGATCTGAAATCTGCTTTTCCAAATCATCAAGACTGTAAACTGGCACACCAGCTTGAATCGTGTTCACGATATCTTCGTTGATATCAAAGGCTGCCGAAATTCGCGCATTAGAACTTTGGTGGAAGTTAAAGTTCAACAAGGCTTGACCAAGATTTCCAACTCCAACTAGGGCAACTGAAGCCAAAGTATCTTGATTCAAAATTTCACCAAAGAAAGTCATCAACGCCTTAACGTCATATCCGTATCCGCGCTTTCCCAAAGCACCGAAATATGAAAAATCACGACGAATTGTCGCTGCGTCAAATTTTACTGCATCAGAAAGCTCATTTGATGAAACACGTGTTGTGCCCGCATCCAGCAAAAGCTTCAAATAACGGTAATAAATTGGCAATCGCTTTGCGGTTGCGCGTGGGATGTCATGTTCTGCCATGTCAGCCGTCCTCATTATTCTTTATTTTTTTATCTCTAAGTTATTTCACAAATAAATTCTCACTTGTGAACTCTCTATCCTTATTAATAGTAACATATAACCACCTTTATGTGAACTAAATAACAATTGTTTTTCACAAAAGAAAAGGACCACTCGTCCGAAAAAGTGGTCCTAATGCCTAAATATCGCCGTTTTTCAGACGGATTTTTAGCCAATAATTTTTTCATTAATGCTTTGGCTTACCCTTGTTTTTGCTGTGCTTACGCTTCGCCTTTTTCTCCTTTGCAAAGCGGTCCGTTCGTGACACAACTTCCTCAGTGGCTTGCTTCTTAGGCGCTTTCTTACCTAGGCGGGGCTTTGCTGGCTGCTTTGGTTTTACTAAGGTTGGTTGTTGACCAGCCACTGCTGCCGGCGCGGGTGTTGGTGCGCCAGTTGAGCCAGAAAATGACTTAGGTTTAGCCGCTTGTTCAACTCCCGTTACAAGTTGGATGTCAACAGCAACCAAACGACGCAAATCACGTAAATCGTGGTCATTTCCAAACGAAATGACCAAACCATGCTTACCCATGCGACCAGTACGGCCAGCACGGTGCGTATACGTCTCACCAGTGCGTGGCAAATCAAAGTTAATAATTGCAGGCAAATCGGGAATATCCAAACCGCGGGCTGCCACATCAGTCGTCAGTAGGAATTTTGCTGTCCCCTTGCGGAAGTTTTCCAATGACTTTGCACGCGTTGAACTAGAATCACCACGAACTAGCGTTGCCATGGCGACGTGCTCGTGGGCTAGGAAACTAGCCGTAATCTTCAATTGCTTCGTCGTGTTAAAGAACACGATGGCTTGGAAATTCTTGCGGGCAGCTAACTGGCGCAACCGCTTATTGCGTTGCTCACGGGCTGTTGGCCAGAACTCATGGGCAATTGCGGTTGGGATTGGCACATTACGTTGGTCAATGCGGTTAAATTCACGGTCGAATAACCCAGCCGCGATTGTTTGATCGACTTCTGTGGCACCAAATAACGCCACCTGCACGTCTTGATCATCGACGGTATCCCAAACGGCATCAATTTGCTTAGCTGTATCTTCGGTTAAGAGTTCATCCGCTTCGTCCAATAGCAATGTGCGCAAACGACGCAACTTTAACTTACCATTATCAACGAGCTCAGCCACACGCCCAGGCGTCCCAACAATCACTTCAGGGTGCTTCTTCAATGCATCCAATTGACGCTTAACATTGGCCCCACCTGTTAAGGCCAACACCTTCAAGTCTAATAGCGTCGCCCACTCACGGACCACCCGTGTCGTTTGCATGGCCAACTCTTGTGATGGTGCCAAAATAAGGAGTTGCTCACCATCCCCTGGCACTAAAGTCGGCAACAAGGGCCATGTAAAGGCCAATGTCTTACCAGTTCCTGTTGGAGCCAGCGCATCGATTGATTCACCATTTACCAGTGGTTCAGCCACGGCTTCTTGGATTGGCGTTAGGGTTGTAAAGCCTACTGATGCCAAACGTTCTTCAAAACGAGTATCCATTCTTTTTCCTCATGTCATTTCGTTTACTTTTCGTTCCTTTCATTGTAACAGAAAAGCACGCTTCATAACTGTTCGCGAACAGATTATGAAGCGTGCTTTTAACAATTACTTATCTGCTGGGAAAACAATACCGGCATCTTGACGCAAATTAGTTAACACAATATTCACGCGTTGACTCAACGTCAGCAATTCGCGATATGTCGCGTCTTGACCAATTGGGTCATTAATAATCGCTGCGAACACTTGCATCTCTGGCACCATTGGATTTTCTGGTGCTGGTGTGCTAATTTCAGTGTCGTTACCAGCGCCATCTTTATAAACGACTTCACCCAATTCAGCGATTGAATCAATCACAATCGTGTCACGCATCCCCAAAATTTCTGAATGCAAATAACTGTTGGCTCCCTTACCAAATTGAATAGTCACATCAAAGTCAGCATAGCGCAAAACGGCAATCCCGCGACCGTCTGCCCCATTACGCAATGGCGTTGCGAAATAGTGACTTTCTTGTGGCATCCCAAATAGCTTAATCGCGGCATATAATGGATAAACGCCTAAATCAGTCAAAGCACCAGCACTAAACTCACGAGTTAAGACATTCGGCTCCTTACCTGCCAAATAATCATCAAAGCGTGATGAATACTTTTCATACACTAACGTTGCCCCAGAAATATGCGTCATCTCTGCAACTTTCGCTTCAATCGCTTTAAAATTAGCCTGATGTACGTGACGAGCAGCCTCAAATAAGCGGACATTTGGGTGCTCACGCAAAGCCGAGTAAACTGCTTCATATTCCTTAGTATTTGAAAAGGCCGACTTTTCAACAATCACATGGAGGTCATGCGCAATCGCCTGCAGCGTTTGCTCATAATGCAAGCTGTTTGGTGATGCAATATAAACGACTTCAATGCCACTCTCATAAAAGGTAGCCAAATCTGTATATACCGCAACTTCACCAAAATCTTTGGCAAACGCCTCACCAGATTCGGTGCGTCGTGAGTAAACCGCTGTTAGTTGGTACGCTTGCGATTCATGCGCCGCTTCCACCAACATCTTCGTAATCCAATTTGTGCCAATAATCCCTAACTTTAACGTCATCATTCACTCCTTAGTTAATCTAATATCCCACTTTAAAGCGCTTTCAATAATGCTATTGTACCATCAAAATCCAAAAAAGCTCATCAATCATTTGAAATGACTAATGAGCTTAATTGGGTTATCGATAGTTTTTAGTTTTATTAAATTAGTCCTTAACGAACACAGTGACAGATTCAATGTGTGTCGTTTGTGGGAATTGGTCAATTGGTTGAACTGGGCCTTGAATGTGGTAACCGTTCTCCAAAATTTGAACCGTATCACGTGCCAATGTTGCTGGGTTGCAACTAATGTACACGAACTTTTCTGGTTCCATACCAGTTGCAGCATCAATTAATTCTGGCGTCAATCCCTTACGTGGCGGATCAACGAAGATGACGTCTGGTCGCATACCAGCTTCATGCCATTCAACCATCTTCTCTTCAGCCTTACCAAGTTCAAACTTAGCATTGTTAACCCCGTTAATGTCGGCGTTACGCTTGGCGTCATCTACGGCACCAGGCACAACTTCAACACCCAAAACAGACTTAACACGATCAGCGATGGTCAATGAAATCGTTCCGATACCTGAGTAGGCGTCAATAACTTCTTCATCACCAGTCAAGCCGGCCTTATCAGCAGCCAATTGGTACAACGTTTCCGTTGTTTGTGGGTTAACTTGGTAGAATGAGTTTGGTCCGATGACGAACTTCTTACCGAACAACGTGTCGGTAATCACATCCTTACCCCAAAGCGTGTTATTCTTTTCACCCAAGATAACATTCGTCTTCTCTTGGTTCACGTTTTGAATGATTGACTTTACTTCTGGCAACGCTTCACGAATATCCGCGACAATCATTTCAGCCCCAGGCACCTTCTTTGAACGCGTGACCAAAACAACCATCATTTCGTGGCTGTAGTAACCGCGACGAACCATGATGTTACGGATAACACCAGTGTGATCAAATTCGTTATAAACTGGAATGTGGTACTTACGCAAGATGTCACGAATAACCACAATAGCCTTGTCAATTTCAGGGTCTTGAATATAAAAATCTTCAATTGGCATCAGGTTGTGTGAACCACGACGGAAGAAACCTGTCGTCAATTCACCACGCAATTCACGCGTTGGAATTTGTGCCTTATTACGATAACCAGTTGGGTTTTCCATACCAAGCGTCTCAGAAACTTCAACATCAACGTGTTGCTTCTTGAACAATTCTTGGATTTGCGTTTGCTTGAAACGCAATTGGGCGTCGTAGTTCAAGTGAGCCAACGGCGCAATCCCAGTTGTCAACGCCGCAACATCAACATCCTTATTACGATCAGCAGATTCCTTCAACGTCTTAATAACGCGACCAAATGCATACGTTCCTGCAACCTTCGTAATACCAACCCGAATTTCTTCACCCGGAACAGCGTTTGCTACGAAGATCGGAAAATCATCAACCTTAACGACTCCGTTTCCTTCGTACGTTAAGTCGATGACTGTTGCGTCAAATTCTTGGTTCTTCACCACTGGCGCTTTTTTCTTCATCATAATCTCCTTTAGTTGGCCTTTTCGACGACCAAATGTACTTACATTATAGCATAGTCAGAACTCTCACTTAATGAAATCCCCGTGAGAATCCACATTTAGAAAATTTCATGAAAACTAAAAAAAGACAATTCGTATTCAGAAACGAGACTTGCGATAATTAACTTAATGATTAAAACAATATAGCAGGTATCAATATGGACTGGATGCTACAGAAAAAAGAACGTGAAAAACTTTGGTTGAACACCTATTTGCTACAACAGAATACAGACACGGTTGCCGTCAAACAAGTTGTGAAAGAATTGGGCTGGTCACGATACCTAGTCCAAAGCAATGGCATTGACTTAGTACGTGATCTACAGGCCTTGCAGCCTGACGCACCGACACTCATTGCATATGACGAGCATAAAAAAATGTTTTCAATTAATCCCGCTTTGGAAGCTGCTGAACACGCCCTGCGTCTCCACTATCTCCACCAATCTTTGCGGAATGCGTTTCTTAACGATTTGTTCTTTGAACGCCTAACAAGTTTGGAAGATTTTGCTGAGCGCCATAATACCAGCATTTCTACAGCTCGTGAAATTAAACTCTATTTGGCTAAAAACTTAGCACAATTCGATATTAGTATTAGTGATGATTTAAAATTAATTGGGAACGAACGTGGCGTACGTCAACTTGGGTTCCAAATCGTCTACCACTACTACGCTGCGCAAGAAGAACCCTTTCCGGTCGCCGAGCGTCCACAACTCAAAGCAATCTTCGAAACCTTTTTAGCCACCTTGCCACAAGCATTACCCGAATCAGCCAAATTGGCCTTCTATTATCAGTTCGGCATTTGGCATTTTCGGATTGCTCAAGGCCATCAATTACACGCCACGGTTACTGATCCGTTGTTCCGACCAACAGCAACGTTGACTGGCCCGGTTCGACAGTATACCGCTGCTTTAACCGATTTACTGTGTAAACAAACCGGTCTATCAGCTGACACGTTAGACATCGAAATTCGTTACGCAATCACAACTCTAGTTGCCATGGGCTTTATTCCTGAGGCAACCCCGGCTGATAGTGCAACGGCAGAAACCTTAGCCACCTTGGATGTGTTTACTGACATTATGCAATCAAGTTACGTAAATTTCTTCAAGTCGCAGGATGGCTTAGAAACCACAATACTAGCCAAAATTGGCCAAGAGTTGTACCCGTTACATTTACGCTTACTTCATTTCAACCAACACCCGATTGATAGTCACCCAAACATTATGAACGCGTATCAATTTTACCCACTTCATACTGCGTACACGTTGCATGTACTACGACGAATTGCAACACGTTTTAAACTGTCTTTCGAGACGGTATACAAAACATTGTTCACAGAGTATCTGAACACGTTCATCGACCGCTTACCACGTGAGCAAATTTTCCCACTACTAACAGTGACCGTTGATTTGCCAGCACGTGCCTCACTAGCCCGGTACACGCAACGTCTCTTAGCAGACATCTTTGGTGCAAATATTTTAGTCACTAAACTCTATACGGCGCAAAGTGATTTATACATCGCTGACTTTGCCCTGACCGCTGATCAATCACGTCCCGGGTTCGTCTGGCAGGAAATTCCAACGATTCCACAAATTACGATGTTATACAATCAAGTGCACGCCTTAACTATCCAAAAATTCGAACAAGTTACCGGTAACCAGGTTGAACGGATTACCACTAACCAAACACCACGCGCATAAAAAATCCCACTCCTGATACACAAACTGTATCTGAGGAGTGGGATTTTTATTATTACATATTACGCAATGCTTCAATCCGCTTATCCATCGGTGGGTGAGTCGCAAATAAACCTGCTAACTTATCGCCCTTTAATGGGTTCGCGATGTATAAGGCTGCGCTCTCCGGTGAAACATTCTGTTCTGACATAGGTTCACTCTGCGAGATTTTCGTCAACGCATTAATCAGACCTTGTGGGTTACGGGTCAATTCGACGGCCCCTGCATCAGCCAGGTATTCACGATTTCGTGAGATAGCCAACTGGACCAAGGTTGCCGCCATTGGCGCTAATAGTAGTACCAAGAGCGATACAACGATACCGATGATATTACTGCCACCGCCTTCGCGATCCCGATCACGGTTACCACCACCAAAATACCAAAAGTGCGTGCCTAAATTTGCCAACAACGCGATTGCCGAGGTCATCGCCACAGCAATCGTTTGAATGCGAATGTCATAGTTACGCACGTGCGTCATTTCGTGGGCCATAACACCTTCAAGTTCTTCACGATTCAAGCGTTGCAGAATGCCAGTTGTCGCTGCCACGGCTGCGTGTTGCGGATCGTTTCCGGTTGCAAATGCATTGGGACTGGGATCGTTAATGATGAAGACACGTGGCATCGGCACTTGTGCGACCATCGCCATGTCTTCCACGATATGCCACAAGTCAGGCGCTTGATCCGCTGACGTCACCTCTGTCGCGTGATTCATCGACATCACAACATCAGTTGATTGGCCAAACATAAAGACGGCATACACAATTCCTGCGACTAACGCAATCACGACACCCGGCATCCAGCGCCCAAACATATAGGTTCCTAACGCTGCCCCAACCACGCCCATGAACAGAAAGAAACCAAAGAAGAGCAAAATTGTTTTGCGCTTATTTTTGGCAATTTGTTCAAATAGCATAGGTCACTGTTCTCCGTTTATAATCCTTGATCGTCAAATGATACCTTAACAACTGCCTTTTCTTCCTCCGGCGTTTGCAAGAATTCACTTGGTTGGAAGTGATGCATCTTAGCCACAATGTTTGATGGGAACGATTGCAACTTCGTGTTGTAGTTTGCCGTCGTCGTGTTGAACAATTGACGTGAGTACGCAATTTTATTTTCCGTGTTCGTCAACTCATCCATCAACTTGTTGTATTGGGCTGATGCCTTCAAATCAGGGTACGCCTCCGCAACCGCAAATACTGACTTCAAACTCGTGGTCAATTGGTCAGAAATTTCCATTGCTTGTTGGTGGTCACCGGCTGGGACTTGCGTCAACGCGTTACGCAATGACACCACTTTTTCTAGCGTACCTTGTTCAAACTTGGCATACCCCTTAACCGTTTCCAGCAAGTTAGGAATCAAGTCATTTCGACGCTTCAATTGCACATCAATTTGGCTCCAAGATTCCTGGGTTTGCATACGTGAACGTACCAACCCGTTGTAGATTGACATCCAAATCAATCCAATGACAACAACGACGGCAATTATAATTAAAATCGTCATGTTCTATCCCCCTAGTGGTCTATTTTGTACTACTTTCATTTTACCAGAAATTCAACTTTGTCGTGACAAAATTACACTTGATCGAAAAATGCCTGTGTGAATTCATAACGATCTTTTAACCAAGACGTGTTATCACGTGATGGGTGAACACGATTTGTCAAAACTACGAGTCCCTGCATCGTCCGATAATTAATCGCCATAATTGTCCCTGTGAACCCCGTTTGGTATAGCCAATCAGTCACAACGACTGGGTTATCTTCACCACCATAGGTCCAAAAATGCCAGCCAAACGTTCGAATGCCAGCCTGATTTGCTGCCAAATAACCGGCCATGTTTGCCGGTAAATCGTCATCTGGCAACAACCACTCGTGTACAAAGGGCAATGCATCAGATGCGGTCGCAAACATCCCTGCATGGCCAGCCGCACCACCCAGGAGGTACGCTTTGAAATCATCAACTTGCCCCTGTAGGATGCCGCCACGAACCGGTACGTCTTCTGTTGGCACAAAGCGGGACGTTGGTGCCTGCAAGCCACCAATGCCCGGGACGCGATACCCACTCGCCGTTAACTTTTTCGGGGTCAGCAAGTTAGCCGGCATATCCGTCACCAGTGGCAAACCAGTCACCGCGGTTAACACTTTGCCGAGTAACATAAACCCAACATCTGAGTATTTCGTCACCCGGCCAGGTTCATTGATTAACTCACCGGCCATGATGTCTGTTTCCAGCATCGATTTCGTTAATGCTGGCACTTGTCGCACACTACTTGGTAGGCCGGCATTATGTAAGAGTAACTGACCAACCGTAACCCGGTCATTACCGTAATCCGGTAGAATGCTTTTGACAGTTGTATTCGGCGTCACTTGGCCCGCTTTAAAGAGTTGGATGAAACGCATGGTCGTATATAACTTCGTCAAGCTCGCCAAATCATAGATGTGGTTAACCGACAATAACTCATCCGCAAATTTTCCGGTGCCAACTTTACCGACTGACGCGATTTCTTTTTGGCCTTTGAAGTTTACCACCCCAACTGTTGCCCCAAACAAACGACCATCATCAACCATCGTTTGCGCAATTTTTTCAAGCCGTTCAATTAATTGATCCATTGTGCAACCTCACGAAGTCATGCTTTTCATATAGTGGTACCGAAGCTGGGCAATCGTCACATCCCCATTACCTTCTGGGAAATAAATCATGCGATTCGCACTATCGATCCGACGGGACCAGCCACCATCTAAGCCAGCTTGTAATTCAGGCTTCCCTGTCCCCTCAAAAGGTGTGCGAAAGACTTCTTTCAATAGTTTGTTAATTTTTTTAATCGTCTTTGGATCTTGTGTCAAAAAGTATTGATAGTCGTCGAATGCTTGTTCGGTAAAAATCATCTTTTTACCGCCCCGCATGCCGTCGGCTAGCTTTTTAGCTGCTTTCATTGCCATTAGGCATCACCTCATCTCTTGATTTATATGGTTATCATATCATGCGGAAAAAACAGTTCGTTTAAAAAAGACCGCCACAACCAAACAAGTTGTAGCGGTCAATTGTTATTATTAGTCTACATAAGTTGCGATTGTTGCTTGAATTGCAGCCAATTCATCATCAGCAGCTTGGGCCGTAGCACCCTTGGTACCGACATAGAACTTAATCTTTGGCTCAGTTCCTGAAGGACGAACAGCAACCCATGAACCGTCAGTCAACCAATACTTCACCACATTAGCCTTTGGCAACGTCATTGGCGTAACAGCCCCCGTTGTTGTATCCGTCTCAGTTTGCAATGAGAAGTCTTCAACCTTAGCAACCTGAACACCACCAAATTCAGCTGGCGTTTCAGCACGGAACTTGTTCATCAAATCGGCAATCTTTTCAGCCCCATCAACACCTGCAAACGTCAATGACTTCGTGTTTTCAACGAAATAACCGTATTGCTCGAACAACTCTTGCAATCCATCATATAACGTCTTACCCAATGACTTGTAGTAAGCTGCCACCTCGGCCAACAAAACCGTTGCTTGGACTGAATCCTTGTCACGCGCAAACGACTTCACCAAGTAACCATATGACTCTTCAAAACCAAACAAGAATGTGTGCTCGTTCGTGTCTTCGAAGTGTTGAATTTGCTCAGCGATATACTTGAAACCAGTCAACACGTTGATAGTTTCAACCCCAAAACTCTTTGCAATATCTGCTGCGAATTCTGAAGAAACGATTGACTTAACCAATGCCCCGTTGGCAGGCAAAGTACCGGCAGCCTTCTTGGCCGTCAACAAGTAGTTCAATAGCACAGCCCCAATTTGGTTACCCGTCAACAATTGGTACTCGCCTGATGGTTGGCGTACCGCCGTCCCCATTCGGTCAGCGTCTGGGTCAACCGCGATAACGACATCAGCGCCTTGTTCCTTAGCCAAAGCAATTCCCATTGCCAGTGCTTCGGGATCTTCAGGATTTGGCAACTTAACTGTTGGGAAATCACCGTTTGGCTCTGCTTGTTCAGGCACAATGGTCACGTTTTCAAAGCCCGCATTTTGCAAAGCTTGTCCCGCAATCAACGCACCCGTTCCGTGCAATGGTGAGTACACCAACTTCATGTCCTTACCGACCGTATCGATTAATTCTTGGTTAACCGTCACCGTCTTGACTTCAGCCAAGTAAGCGTCATCGACTTCCTTGCCAATCTTGACCAACAAACCAGCAGCCACGAGTTCAGCTTCATCCTTAACTGGCACTTCGAACATGTTAGCTTCACGAATTGAAGCTGTGATGATGTCTGATTCCTTTGGTGGCATTTGCCCACCATCTTCACCATAAATCTTGTAGCCGTTGTAATCCTTTGGGTTGTGTGACGCCGTAATCATAATACCGGCATACGCATTCAAGTGGCGTACCGTAAATGACAATTCAGGTGTTGGACGCAACGTCTCGAAGACGTACGCCTTAATACCGTGAGCTCCCAAAACCTTAGCAGATTCAATTGCAAATTCTGGTGAGAAGTGACGTGAATCGTAAGAAATCGCAACACCCCGTCCCTTAACTGCATCATCCAATGAATCCATCAAGCGGGCCAATCCCTCAGTTGCTTGACGCACCGTAAAGATGTTCATTCGGTTAATTCCAGCACCCAGGATACCACGCATACCAGCCGTTCCGAATGAAAGTGGTTGGTAAAAAGCGTCTTCAGCCGCCTTGTCATCAGTTGCAAGTTGTTGCATATCAGCTTGCAAGTTTGCTGGCAAATCAGTGCGATCTGCCCAAATTTGGTAATTATCTTGCCAAGTCATGTTTCAAAATTCTCCTTTGTATAAGTCCCCACGCTTATCACTAATGAAATAATTATACCATATGCTGATTTTACGATATGAATTTTATTAGCATTCCTAAAAATTAAAGCTATTTTTAATTCACAGATAAGGCACAGTTAACCCCAAAAGTATAGACTAGAGTTAATTAGTTTAATGCTTCATGTTTTAGAGGAGAAAAAAGATGCCTGTACTAAATTTAAATGACGACGCTGCTGTCGCTAAATATAATGCGTTTATCCGCCAATCGCCCAATGCCCAAATCAGCCAAGATTTAGGCTGGGCAAAGGTCAAAAATAATTGGGAACCTTGCTACGTCTACCTAGAGGATGCCGCCGGAAACATCACGGCTGCCCTATCAATGTTATTAACGATGACACCGAGTGGGAAAAAATTTGCGTACGCGTCAAAGGGACCCGTCATGGACATGTCCGACCTCGCCACTTTTGATCAACTCATCGCGACCGCAAAGCAAGCGTTGGGCGACGATGCCTATTTGCTCCGTTTAGATCCTGAAGTACGCTACGATGCGCAATTTGAAGCGGATTTGCGGGCCCATGGTTATGAAGTCCGTGGTCGTAATGTGGCAGAGCAAGGGATGCACGCAACCATTCAGCCACGCCTAAATATGGTGATTGATTTTGCCAACTACCCAGACGCGACGTCGCTCTATGATATGGTCCCTTCTAAAACCAAGAACAAGTTGCGCAAGCCTGAACGTGAAGGTGTCGTCGTTGACTACGGACTAGATCAGTCATTCCTAGACGACTTCTTTGAAACCTACGTCATCATGTCAAATCGGCATGGCATCACCCACCGACCAAAAGACTACTTTGAACGCATGATGCAGACGTATGCCGGTACGGATATTATGCGGATTTACCGAGCTAAGAAGGATGATGTGTTGTTAGCGACAACAATTGGCTTCAAGATGGGCGATAAAATCTGGGATATGTACGCTGGTTCAATCGACCACGATTTGACCAACGCCCATTACGCCACCCGTGTCCACATGGTGCAATGGGCGCTTGATGCTGGCTTAAAGCGTTACGACATCGGAGGCATCGATCATGCCGATAATACTGATGGCTTGTATAAGTTCAAGCGTAATTTTGTCCGCCAAGACCCAACAGAGTACATTGGCGAAATTGACGTTGTCTTAGATGACGCGATTTACGACGAACTGGTGCGTCAGCCTGATCAACATCACTAACGAAATCAAAAGCCGCCAAGCTGCCGATTCAAAATCAGCAGCTTGGCGGCTTTTCAACGTGTTCAAAGCACCTATTCGGAACACGTGCTATTTAATCGTTTTTGGGCCGGGTTAAGTCCATAAACTCTGGTTGCAACAATGGCGTAAACGGTGTAACCCCCGTTTTAAAAACATCATTATCAACGTAAAGAATTCGATCAACCACGGCCTTTGTTTTAACCCGGTAAACGGGCGTGGCACTTTCAAATATCATGTAGAACCGATTTGTATCGCCATCATATGAAACAGCTTCCAAATACGGTGGCATCGTGACTGAAACACCCTTGGTGAACTTATCACCCGCTTCACGGTCATATCGAACCAACTTACCATCAACATTACCAAAAGATGACGTCATCAACACATGTCGCTGGTTAGCCGTCAACCCTTGTAACTGCCCCACTGAGGCATACACCTTAGTGGCCGCTACAATCGACTCATCCTGCTCGCCCGCACTTTGGCCAAGTGTTAGATTACCAGAAGCATCTTTACCAAAGGGTAGTTCTTGAATATTCCCTAAGCCACGTTTGGTAAAATAGCCGACCCACAGAGCATTATTCGCGTACATCATGATGGAGTTATTCGTTTCCGTTGTAATTTGAAACACCTGCTGATAACTAATTGGCAAGCGTGATCGGATATCATACTGGTCGATTTGTGCCTGCGTAATGCCATATAGCATTGAGTCTTTGCCATCGTGCCCAGTTACCCAAAGCATCTGGCGGTCCGGGTCATAAGCAACACCACCCGCATGGTCCTGAAATTGCAATGACAGTGTCTTAATATATTGACCCGTCCACTTATTCAGCACATAAATAACCGAATTGGCTTTGTTATTATGATCGTAAGCCGATACAAAAATTTCATTCTGACTGGTTGTGATACCTTGTGGATCAAAAGCCACCGTCTTTATTAGACGATGCGGTGCTGTGGCCGATTTATTCTTGGCCAACGCCCACGCCCCCTGTAAGCCTGGCATCGGGATCATCCGTTGGATGCCAGCCCGTAATTGGGGGTACCGCGCCAAATTAGCTCGCAATCGCTTTTCAGTATACAGTGGCGTTTGCGAAGCTTGTCCTTGCGCCAAATGTTTCGTTGTTTGGTGAACAGGGGGCGCTGGTTGCTGTGCAAGCCCCACCCACACCAATATTAGCGACATTACCAATAAGACTGCCCACACAATCCGTTTAACCATCCGTTTATGCCTGTCTCTCTATAATTGTAATTTCATCACCACCAATAATCACTGCATCGGCCACTTGCAAAAATAGCCCGTGTTCAACTACCCCAATCGTTTGCTCAAGATAATAAGCGAGTGCTTGGGGATGTGTGATCTCAGTTAGCTGTAGATCAATAATGTAATTACCCGCATCCGTCGTCAAACGCAGCCCATCTGCGTTCCGCCGGAATTGGGGATGCAAATCAGCATCTGCAAACCGTTTTAATAATTGGTGACTACCATACGGCACGACCTCTACTGGCAACGGAAACGTTCCCAGCTTTGAATGATACTTAGATTCGTCAATAATCCAGACATTCCGCTTTGAATTCAGCGCAACAATCTTTTCAAACAGCAGCGCCGCACCTCCACCTTTAATGCCATTTAAAGCAGTATCAACCTCATCTGCTCCGTCTATCGTGATATCAATTCCCGGTACTTCGTCAACAGATTTTAATTTAATCCCCCACCCCTTAGCCAGCGAGGAGGTCTGACGCGACGTGGTCACCCCCACAATATCAAGACCTTCTTGATTAATTCGCGCGGCCAATCGCTCAATAAAGAATTTTACCGTTGAGCCCGTTCCTAAGCCAACAACCATCCCGTCTTCAATAAGACTTGCCGCATAGTCACCAGCTGCGCGCTTTTGTTCCGTTTGTTTGTCCATGGCTTTCCCCTTTACCGCGACAACTGTCGTTTTTAACTGCCTTTATTGTAACGGCCACACACAAAAAACGCCAGATTATGATAATCTGGCGCTCAAAATGAATAATTGCAAATTTTAGAATGCGCGGAAACGGGCACGTCGCTTGGCAACTAACTCAGTCGTTGTTAAGCTTTGGAGTTGCTGAATTTCTTCTAGCAACTTTGCCCGAACCAAATTGAAAACTCGGTTGTGTGAACGACTTTCTGGCACAATGTACTCAATGATACCGTTCGCTAAAAGCTCATTGGGTGTTAGTCCCATTAATTCAGCCGCCTCGCCACTGCGTTTAGCATCTTTCCACAAAATGGCTGCAAAGCCTTCAGGAGAGAGAATTGAGTACGTCGAATTTTGGAACATCCAAACTTGATCGGATGTTGCTAATGCAAGCGCACCACCTGAGCCCCCTTCCCCATAAACGATAGCGATCATGGGAACTGGGTACTTCATGCTTTGCAAGATACTGTCGGCAATTGCTTCACCTTGTCCTTGGTCTTCCGCGGACTTACCAGGAAATGCACCTGGCGTATTAATAAATGTAATAATTGGTCGACCAAACTTAGCTGCTTGATCCATCAACCGGGTCGCCTTACGATAACCATATGGTTCAGGTGAACCATTGCGTTTCGCTAGCTTATCCTTAATATCAGTTCCTTTATCGATAGCAATCACCGTTACGGGTTGACCACCAAGGTTAGCAAGTCCACCAATCACACTTGCATCATCCCCAGCATAACGGTCACCATGTAACTCGATAAAATCAGTAAAGATACCTGAAATAATTTCACGTGCAGAAAAACGATCTTCACGTGATTTTTTAACCACCTGCACTGGGGTTAATTCACGACGAAATAGTGCTGCCATTACTTAACCTCCTGTGTTTGGTGGAATCGGACCAATTGTGCAAGCGTTGCCGTCATTGCTGGTCGCTGTACAATTGCATCAATAAACCCATTTTCAAGTACTGTTTCAGCCCGTTGGAATTCCTTTGGTAGCTTCTCATGAATCGTTTGTTCGATAACCCGCTTACCAGCGAATCCAACTAACGCATGTGGCTCGGCCAAAGTAATGTCACCTTGCATTGCAAATGAAGCTGTCACACCCCCCATCGTTGGATCGGTTAGGATCACGATGTAAGGTAGCCCTGCTTCTTGATGCGCTGCAACTGCTGCACTAACCTTCGCCATTTGCATCAATGAGTGAATTCCTTCTTGCATTCGGGCACCACCAGAAGCCGTAAACAGGATAACCGGCAACTTAGCTGCCGTCGCATGTTCAAAGAGGCGGGTAATTTTTTCACCTGTAATCGTACCAAGTGACCCCATAATGAAGTATGAATCCATAATTCCCAAGGCAACCTTTTGATCTTCCAGAGTCGCTATCCCTGTCAGAACTGAATCGCCCAATTCCGTTTGTTGTTGCGCACGTTCCAATTTACCAGCATAACCTGGGAAATCAGTATCGGCCAACTTCAAATCAGCATCAAGTTCCTCAAAATCAGTTGTCATCAGTGCAACACGTTCACGCGCTTGTAGGCGGAAGCCATAGCCACAGGCTGGGCAGACACGGTGGTCGCCTAACTGCTTTGAATATAGTTGGGCGCCACAGTATGGACAAGCCAAGAACAAACCATCTGGAATACGATCATTCAAGTTCGCATCGCGTTTGATCTTGGGAGTTGAAACCGTGGTGTTATTAAATAAATCCATTGAATCGCCTCCTTAATCAGCGGCTGGCAAACTAGCTTTCCAACGTGGCAAAAATTCCTTTTCCAGATAGCGCGTGTCAAACATGCCACGTGCTACTGTTGGGTCGTGTAACAAAGCTTTTTGGAAATCGGCGTTTGTATTAACACCTTGAATAACTAACTCATCCAAGATACGGTCCATTTTCGTGACCGCGTCCAAACGATTATCCGCGTGGACCAAAAGCTTACCAATCATTGAATCGTAAAATGGTTGAATCTTATCACCCGTATAGATGGCAGAATCAATTCGAATACCAGGTCCACCGGTTGGTAGAAAGGCGAAATCAATTGTACCGGCACTGGGTGCAAAGTTCTTAGCTGGTTGCTCCGCGTTCAATCGGACCTCTAAAGCATGACCCTTAAGGGCAATATCAGCTTGTGACACCTTCAAAGGTTCACCCGCAGCCACTTCAATTTGCATCCGAATCAAATCCACCCCGGTGACCATTTCGGTTACTGGGTGTTCAACTTGAATACGCGTATTCATTTCCATGAAGTAGAAATGACCATCATGATCTTGCAAGAACTCCAATGTCCCCGTATTTTCATACTGCAAAGCATTCACAGCCTTAGTTGCAATGTCACCGAGGTTTTCACGCATCGCTGGCGTCACACCGAGCGCAGGGCTTTCTTCCATGACCTTTTGGTTATTACGTTGAAGTGAGCAGTTTCGCTCTGGGAAGTATAACACCTGGCCAAACTGGTCACGCATCACTTGCATCTCGATGTGACGAACATTCTCCATCACCTTCTCGACGTACATGTGTTCGTCCCCAAACGCAGCTTTCGCTTCACGTTGGGCATCATCGAACTTATCTGCTAATTCATCTTCTGAATAAACAAATCGCATCCCTTTACCACCACCGCCGGCGGCAGCTTTTAGCAACAATGGATAGCCAACCCGATCAGCAACCAGCTTAGCTTCATTAGCATCACGAATGAACCCTTCTGAACCCGGAATAACTGGTACGCCAGCCGCACGCATTGATTCACGCGCATTCGCCTTATTACCCATTAATTCGATGACATGAGGGCTTGGCCCAATCCACTTTAAACCAACAGCTTCAACCATTTCAACGAATAATTCATTTTCCGATAAGAAACCGTAACCTGGATGAATCGCTTCAGCACCCGTTAACAACGCAGCACTCAAGATATTCTTCATGTTCAGGTAACTATCTTTAGATTTTGGCCCCCCGACTGAAATCGCTTCGTCGGCTAATTTCACATGGAGGCTATCCGCATCAGCTGAAGAATAGATAGCAACAGATTTAATGCCCATTTCCTTCAGTGTACGAATGACACGAACAGCGATTTCACCACGGTTCGCGACTAACACTTTCTTGAACATTTTAATCTCCAATAATAAACGTCAAATCGGCAGTAGTAGCCTTCTTACCATTAACGTAAGCAACACCCTTACCTTCACCGATTGGACCGCGCAAACGATCAAGCGTCACTTCTAGACGCATTTGATCACCAGGTTGAACCATCTTACGGAAACGAGCCTTCTTAATACCACCAAAGTAAGCTGTCTTACCCTTAAATTCAGGCATCGAAAGTAATGCTACGGCACCGGCTTGTGCTAATGCTTCAACTGTCAACGCACCAGGAAATGTTGGATTGCCTGGAAAGTGACCTTGGAAGACTTCTTCGTTGATGGTGACATTTTTAATGGCAACCGTCTTTTCACCCGGCACCAACTCCTCAACCGTATCCAACATCAACATTGGGTAACGGTGTGGCAAAATTTCTTGAATTTGTTGTGTATTTAATACTGACATTGCCGCCCCTCCTTAAGCATCTAGTTCGACACGGAAGATTGCATGACCGTAATCAACCACATCTTCTTCCTCTACCAAAATTTCAGTGATGACACCGGCAACTTCACTCTTCACTGGTGTCATTAGCTTCATTGCTTCAACAATCGCAACTTGTTCACCGACAGCAACGTGGTCACCCACTTGCTTGAAAGGCGCAGCATCCGGACTGGCCTTCAAGTAAACCGTTCCGACCAATGGTGCATCAATCGTTACGCCTTGCTTTTGTTCCTTGTCCAAAGGATGATGTTCCGTTGCGACAGGCGCCTCTGCTGTCGCGACACTCGCAACAGTTGGCTGCGCAGGTGTCGTGACAACAGGTTGCGTGATTTCGTTCTTACTCAAATGCAAACTGAAATCATCTGATTGCAATGAAAACTCACGCAACGAACTATTTTCCAAATCTTGCATCAAAGCGCGAATGTCATCTAATTGCAAACCCATTAATTCTCACTCCACTTCTTGAAAATAACAGCGGCATTGTGGCCACCGAAACCATAGTTAGCTGACAAAACGTAGTTAGGCGCAACAAACTTATTGTCGTCATTAACCAACGTCACACCAGCAGTTTCAGGATCTTGTTCCGTCACACCAACATTAACTGGCAATTGTTCACGGACCAAGGCACCAATTGCGGCAATAGCTTCAATGGCACCAGCTGCTCCCAACAAGTGTCCAGTCATACCCTTAGTTGATGAAACCAAGACGCCGTTCTTACCAAAGACCAATTCCATGGCCTTTGATTCAGCCGCATCATTGGCACCAGTTGCCGTTCCGTGTGCGTTGACATAATCAATGTCGCTTGCTTGGATACCGGCGTCTTGCAAAGCCAACTTAACTGAACCAGCTGGTCCTGATCCGTCTGGAGTTGGGCTGGTCAAGTGGTAAGCATCAGAGTTCGCCCCGTAGCCAACTACTTCGGCGATGATTTCTGCACCGCGGGCTTGCGCGTGTTCCAATGATTCCAATACCAAGATTCCTGAACCCTCACCCATAACGAAACCGTGACGATTTACATCAAATGGCTTTGAGGCTTCAAGTGGATTTGGTTCAGTTGACAAAGCAGTCAACGCAGCGAACCCTGAGATTCCCATTTCGTTAACCGTCGCTTCTGATCCACCCGTAACCATCACATCATACTTACCTGATTGGATACGCCAGAAAGCTTCACCAATCGCGTTCGTCGCACTGGCGCACGCCGTTGACAATGTGTAGTTAATTCCCTTGGCCCCGTAACGCATTGACACGTTACCTGACACCATGTTAGGAATCGCGTTCGGCACGAACATTGGGCTCACACGTTGTGGTCCCTTGTCATGCATCTTGATAACTTGTTCTTCGATAGTCGTCAAACCACCGATTCCGTTACCCATGATAACGCCGAAACGATCAGGATTATCCACACCATCGGCTAAGCCGGCGTTTTCCAATGCTTCACCGGTAGCGTGAACGGCGTATTGTGAAAATAAGTCCATCTTGCGCGACTCACGCTTACCAACGCGAGCAGCAGGATCGAAGTTTTTCACTTCCCCAGCAACTGTGACACCCGTCTCAGTTGCGTCAAACTTTGTAATTGGTGCAATTCCAACTTGGCTGTTAAAAATCCCATCCAAAAAATCATTTGCTGTATTACCAACGGGTGTAACTGCACCCAAACCTGTTACGACAACTCGTGTCATGTTGTTCTCCTCTACTTTCCTAAAGCTTGGATACGACTTATTAATAAGTTATAAAAGAATAAGTGCATCAAGTCGTATCCGTTTTCCTTAGATGTACAATCCACCATCGACCGTAATTGTTTGGCCAGTGATGTAATCGTTTTGAGCCAAGAACAAGGCAGTTTGTGCGATTTCCGTCGCGTTTCCGAAACGCTTCAAAGGCACAGCCTCTAGGACTTGTTCCTTAACCTTGTCAGACAACGCATCTGTCATGTCTGATACAATCATGCCCGGCGCAATTGCATTAACTCGAATACCACGCATTGCACCTTCTTTAGCCAATGACTTTGTCAAACCAACAATACCAGCCTTTGACGCTGCGTAATTTGCCTGTCCAACATTTCCCATCAGCCCCACAACAGATGCCATGTTAATGATATTTCCTGAGCGGGCACGCAACATCTTCTTAAAGATTGGCTGCGTCACGTTAAATGTTCCGTTCAAGTTTGTATTCACAACGTTGGCAAATTCACTTGGCTTCATGCCCATTGTCAATTTGTCGTCAACAATTCCAGCATTGTTAATCAAAATATCAATGCCATCAATTTCTTCAAACAAACCAGCAAGGGCGTTATTAACGCTTTCCTCATCAGCAATATCCGCTGTAATAGCTAGTGTGTTCTCACCAAATTCAGCCATTACGTCTGGTCTAACGGCCGAACGCCCGTGTAAAATCACCCGAGCCCCAGCCGCATCAAAGGCTTTTGCAACTGCTAAGCCAATACCACGCGTTGATCCTGTGATCAACACATTTTTGTTTGTTAAATCCATTACACTGTCTCCTGTGCCGCAATCAGCATATCGCGAACTTCATTAAATGAGGCCAAATCCTTAACGCAGTAGCGCTTGATATCTTTACCAACGATCTTCTTTGCGAATTTCATCAAGGTATCACTTGGTCCAAACTCAATTAGCGTATCAACGCCATCATCAACCATCGCTTGCAATGCTTGTGCGAAATAAGTTGGTGACGTAATCTGCTTTAACAAAGTTGCTTTAACATCGTCAAACTTTTGGCCCGTTGTATTTGAGTACACTGCAAATGCTGGTGTGCTAAACGTTTCATCCGTTAAACGATCTGCTAGTTGATCAGCCGCCGTTTGCAACAATGGTGTGTGGAATGCACCTGAAACTGGCAATTCGACCATGCGTGAAACACCAGCTTCCGTCAATGCGACCATTGCCTCATCAACATCTGCTTCGATTCCACCAATGACCAATTGATTGAACGTGTTAAAGTTCGCTGGGTACACGCGCTTTCCCGTAGCTTGCAATTTTTCAAGCGTTGCAACAACCAAGTCTTGATCGTCCGTCATTACGGCAACCATCTTACCTGGGTTTGCATCACCGGCGGCTTGCATGTAAGCACCGCGATCCTTAATAATGGCCATACCTTGTTCAAATGTCATTGACCCAGCGGCTGTTAATGCACTGTACTCACCCAAACTCAGGCCCAATGCACCGGCTGGTTCAGGCATCACATCTGACAAAGCGTTGTAGATACCCATGCTCATTGCCAAAATAGCAGGTTGTGTGTACTTCGTTTGCTTGATGTTATCTTCACTATTCACAATAGTGGTCATCACATCGTAGCCAAGTAGTTCACTCGCATGGTCGATTGTTTCTTGATATTTAGGTAGACTGGCATACAAATCGGCACCCATGCCAACTTGTTGTGCCCCTTGCCCGCTCATCAATAGTCCTAGTTTCATGTTTTTTACCTCGTTGTTTGGTTACTTCAACAAGTCTTCAGCTTGTGACCAAACATCTTCTAGAATTTCAGCCACTGGCTTAATCTCATGAATCATTCCTGAAATTTGGCCAGCCATGAAGGCCCCATTTTCTTTATCACCATCAAGCACTGCTCGGCGAAGAGACCCATTCTCAAGTTCTTCGATTGCATCTGCATCTGGCTTTGGCTTCGTAATTTCAATGCGCTCTTGCTTGACAAAGTTCTTTGACATCTTAGTCTTCAAGACACGGGCACGGTTACCAAGTAACTCCCCCGTCACAAGCGTATCGATATCCTTTGCTTTCACAACAGCATTCTTAAAGTTTTCGTGGACCTCTGACTCAGCTGAAGCCAAGAAGCGTGTTCCCATTTGAACACCAGAGGCACCTAGCATGAAGGCCGCAGCAACACCACGACCATCTGCAATCCCACCTGCCGCAATAACTGGAATGTTCAACGCGTCAACCACCTGTGGAACCAACGTCATCGTCGTCAACATACCAATGTGACCACCTGACTCCATTCCTTCGGCAACAACCGCATCAACACCCTTCTTTTCCATCATCTTAGCCAAACCAACAGATGGAACAACCGGGATAACCATGATACCGTGGCTGTGCAACTCTTCAATAAACGGTGATGGATCACCTGCACCAGTTGCCACAACTTGCACACCCTCTTCGATAATGACATCGAAAACTTCACGGATGTGGCGTGATAGCAACATCACATTGACACCGAACGGCTTATCAGTCATTTCACGGGCACGACGAATTTCTTCACGCACCTTGTCAGCCTTCCAATAACCAGTTCCGATAATTCCCAAACCTCCAGCCTCAGAGACGGCACCAGCAAGATGTCCCGTACCCGCCCAGGCCATTCCGCCTTGGATGATAGGGTACTTCATACCCAACTTTTCAAATAATGGATTATTTAGCTTAACGCTCATTTTGTGGTTCCTTTCTCTTGGTGCTGAATATTTAGGCGTTAACTTGTGCAGCTACCTTGTTAACCAAGTCTTGTACCGTTTGGATTTCTTCAGCAACAGCCAACTTAATGTCGAAGTCGTCTTCAACACGGTTCAACACTTCAAACAAATCCAATGAATCTGCGTCGATGTCTTCCGTCAAGTTCGTTTCAGGCTTAACTTCACCATCTTCCAAGTCAAATTGGTCTACCAAGATTTCAGTTACCTTGTTCAAAATTTCTGCTTCAGTCATGTTATTGTCCTCTATTTCTTTTGTTTAATAATTTAATAATTCGATAATTTAAATGTATAGGTCATATACAAAAAATGGTTAAAAAAACTACACCTTGATAATCAAGGCACCAACCGTTAAGCCACCACCAAACCCGGCAATCGCAATTGTTTGCCCAGGCTTAATCGTCCCAGCTTCACGCAGTTCATCAAGTAAAATACCGATACTAGCTGCACTAGTATTACCATAGAACGCCATGTTCGTTGGAAACTTTTCGATTGGCTGACCGAATCGCTTCGCAATGCTGCTAACGATTCGTCCATTGGCCTGATGCAACAGATAATAATCAATCTCATCAGGTGTGAGGCTTGCTTTTGCAAGCGCCTCGTTTAAGACCGCCGGCACTTCGCGTGTCGCGAAATTATACACTTCACGACCATTCATCTTAAAATACGGATCAGCAACCTTTAACTCACCCGCAAAATAATTTGCGTTTCGTTGTTGACCAGCCGTCAGGAATTCTGAGCGTTCACCAAAGGTTTTCAATGATTCAGCTAGTAAGCCTGTTTCTGCTACAGTACGCTCAAGCAAAACCCCGGCCGCTCCGTCACCAAACAACACGGCTGTTGATCGGTCATCCCAATCAACTAACTTACTTAAGACCTCTGCCCCGATAACTAAACCGCGTTGATAACGTGTCGTCAACAACGCGCTCGCCATACTCAGCGTATAAACAAACCCTGAGCATGCCGCACTTAGATCCCAAGCAAAAGCGTTCGTAGCGCCAATCTTTCCTTGCACAATTTGTGCCACACTTGGTGATAACGTGTCAGGCGACATTGTTCCCACTAAGATGAAATCTAATTGATCAGCTGTTAAACCAGCTTGATTCAATAGTTTTGTTGCAACACCAACAGCTAAATCACTCGTATCCTCAGTCGATACGATATGCCGTTGGCGAATGCCGGTACGCGGTTGAATCCATTCATCGGATGTGTCCATAAATGTCGCTAACTCATCATTAGTTACGACCCTTTCTGGCACGACTCGCGCTGACTGGACGATGGTAAATCTTTCCATATCGCCCTCTCTTAGAACTGGATTAGCTCGTGAAGATATTCTTGCAAATTAAGCACAGCCTTTTTCACTGCCTCGGTTTCATCGTCAGATAGAGAATCAAATAACGAGTGCGCCATACCGCGGTGAAAAGCCTCGTGGGCACGGAAAACTGTACGTCCGTTGTGAGTCAGCGCCAAATGGACAACCCGTCGATCATTGTCATCTCGATGACGTTCGACGTAGCCCTTTTTGACTAATTTATCAATAACACTTGTCATAGCGCTTGGTGTTAAGTGCACCATTTCTGCAACTTGCGATGCGGTCCGGGTCTCATACATCGAGATTGCCGCAATCGTGTGCATATCTTTGATCGTAATGTCATTGAACTTTGATTCGCGTAATGAGGCTTCCTCAATCCACACAACGTTATTAAATACGTTGACCAATGCCTCATTAATCTGTTCGAATGATGCTTCTTCACTAGCTGCCATACTTACTTCTCCGTCTCACTCTTGGCATTATCTGCCGATTTCTCTTCAGGTGAAACAACAAACATCAGTTCAGCACTAGTTGCTAACTTGCCATCTACCATTGCCTTGACGTTTACTGTTCCCATGTTCTCTCTCAGATTACCGAATTCTACGTGTAACTTCAAGACGTCGCCTGGTTTAACCATGCGCTTGAACTTGGCATTATCAATACCCGTCATGTAAGCCGTCTTACCGACGAACTGTGGTGATGACAAAATCAGAATCGATGCCGCTTGTGCAAGCGACTCAATAATTAGTACCCCAGGCATAACTGGATTACCTGGAAAATGTCCTTGAAAGAACTGTTCATTAATAGTGACATTCTTTGTCGCAATCAATGACTCACCAGGCACCATCTCATCAACGTAATCCATATATAGAATTGGATAACGATTTGGAATCAAATCCATAATTTCCGTGGTTGTCAAAACTGCCATAGTCCCGCTCCTTCCAAAAAGTATTTCGAACATCGAAATATTCGATATTCAAATAGTATTTTATTTTCATCGAATTGTCAACACGCCTTTTCCAATAAATATACGTATACCCCATTTACAATTAACACAAAAAGCGCAGAAAACGCCTGTTTTTGGGCATTTTCTGCGCAACGCAATACTAACGTGTTCACAGATTATTCAATATTTATTCATTCACTTACAAAAAGTAAATAAAAAAACGCACCCCTAATTCGGGTGTGTCTCATGATTGTTAGTCCTTCTTATCGAACTTATCCTTCAGATTATCTACCGCATCCTCGGCCTTGTCCTTCAAATCCCCTAGCGCTTCACGCGCCTTACCGGTTAAACCTTGGGCCTTTCCCTCAGCCTCTAGTTTTGCATCACCAGTTGCTGCACCAGCAACTTCCTTGGTCTTACCTGAGACTTCATCGAACTTGCCTTTTACTTGATCTTCCAATGCCATCAGTAATTTCCTCCATATCTGTGATTGCTTATATCATACCTAAATACAGAAGAAAGCGCTACCAAAAATATTTGAAGATTAGCCATTTGGGAAATTACAGTAACCCAACGCGCTTAAAGATGTCATCAACATGCTTGAGATGCCAATGATAATCAAATGCGTCATCAACTTCGGCTACCGTCAGTTTACTTTGAATGGTTGGATCGGCATCCACCAAATCACGGAACTGCTTTTGTTCATCCCAAGACTTCGCCGTCAATGGTTGTACAGTATCATATGCCGCTTCACGTGACATTCCTGCATCTACCAATTTCAACAACAAACGCTGTGAATAAATTAACCCATACGTGCGGGTCATATTCGTCTTCATCGTTTCAGGGAACACTTGTAAATTAGCCAGGATACCTGTCAAACGATGCAACATGTAATCTAGGACCGTTGTACCATCTGCCAAAATAATACGTTCAGCACTCGAATGAGAAATATCACGTTCATGCCATAGCGTAACATCTTCCAACGCCGTAACTGAATAACCACGAAGCACACGTGACAAGCCAACGATATTTTCAGAGCCAATTGGATTACGTTTGTGTGGCATCGCTGAAGAACCCTTTTGGCCACCCTTAAAGCCTTCTTCAACTTCATGAATTTCAGAACGTTGTAACCCACGAATTTCCGTGGCAACTTCTTCTAAGGTCGTCCCGATTAAGGCAATCGTCGTCATGTAATCGGCATGCAAATCGCGTGGTAACACTTGGGATCCAACAGGTTGGGGCGACAAGCCCAATTCGTTCATCGCAACTTCTTCAACGGTCGGTGGTACGTTCGCAAACGTACCTACGGCCCCTGATAACTTGCCAGTCTCAACCATCTCGGCCACTCGTTCAAAGCGATCAATGTCGCGCTTGGCTGCCTGATAGAAACGGGCCATCTTCAAACCAAACGTTGTTGGTTCAGCATGTACACCGTGAGTTCGTCCCATCATCACAGTGTCTTTATAACGAAGGGCGAGTTCACCCAAAATATCACGATATGCCACCAAATCTGCTTTGATAACGTCATTTGCCTGGCGTAGGCGTAAGGCTTGCGCTGTATCAACAACGTCAGTCGACGTCAAACCATAATGAATCCACTTCCGTTCTTCACCCAATGATTCAGACACATTTCGAGTAAACGCTACCATGTCATGGCGCGTTGTCTCTTCAATCTCCGCAATACGAGCGGCATCAAAGCGAGCATTCGCCCGAATAGCTGCCAAGTCTGCCTCAGGAACGTGGCCCTCTGCTACCCAGCCCGCTGTCACGGCAATTTCAACATCCAACCATGATTGGTACTGATTTTCCAAAGACCAAATGTGACGCATTTCAGGTCGCGCGTAGCGATCAATCATAATATAACCCCTCTCAAATTCGTAAACACGAACGAAACGTTTTTAACATTAATTATTGTACATTATTTCCGAATGATATTTCAAGGTAATTCAAAAATGTTTTATTTTTAGCGCACAAAAAAAGAGACCAGAAAAATCCAGTCTCTTTTAGTTTACTTATCTGAAGATTCAGATGAAGCTGCTGAACTTGAGCTTGCTTCACTTGAACTTGCACTTGATGAAGTCTTGCTTGATGAAGATTCAGATGAAGAAGATGACGTCTTAGCAGCCTTAGCAGTTGCAGCGGCTTGCGTGTAAGTTGCCAAAACATTCTTCAATTGTGAATCCTTAATGTTAACGTTAGCCTTAGCCAATTCGTTACCAATAATTGCTTGCACCTTTGATGAATCAGACATCTCGTTCGTCACCAAGATTTCCTTCATCTTAGACTTCAAAGTTGTGAATGACTTCTTGTCCTCACGTGAATCCATCTTAATGACAAAGTAACCTGAGTACGTATCTGACTTAACAGGCGTCTTTGTGTATTCACCCTTCTTCAACTTGAAAGCAGCCGTCTTAAAGTCGTCTTCCAACGTTGTGTTAGTTGAATCAAAGGCGTCCATCTTACCACCCTTGTCCTTTGTTGAAGAGTCTGTTGAGTACTTCTTAGCCAACGTGGCGAACTTATCACCATCGTCCAACTTAGAAATCATATCCTTGGCTTCGTCTTCTGAAGATACCAAGATAACAGAAACATTCACATTAGGTGTGTAGTTCTTGTATTGTTCCTTTAATTGCTTTGTCGTAAACTTTGAGTTCGCTTCAACTGCCGCCTTTTCCAAAGCTTGCAACTCCAAAGACTCCTTAAATGAATCTTCAGTCATACCGTTATTAGCCAAAGCCGTTGAGAATTGTGAGCCGTATTGCGCCTTCACGTCATCATATTGCTTTGTAATTGCCTTTGACGATACCTTGTCACCGTACTTCTTATCCAACACCTTTTGGATAATCATGTTAGCCAATTGTTGTTGTCCTTCAGTGGTGCTCTTTAACTTCTTGTAGTAATCCGCTTGCGAAATACTTCCTGAATCGGTAGTTGCGATTGACTTAGGGCCTACGCCCCAAACAGCCAATCCCAAGGCTGCCGCAACGACAACCAAAATAGCCACTACTTTCTTCCACATGGAAAAATTCCTTCTTTCAAAAATTTATTATGTGTATCAGTTTACCATATTATCTTTAAGTTTGCTTATAGCACCTGATACGTTGCGCCCATTGCAAAGCGCCCATTGTCTAAGGGTTGCGTTGTATTGAGATGTTCAGCAAAATCCGCATCACGATACCGCAGACGGGCCGTTTTAAGACGCCATTGTAGTGTCATGAGTTGATCAACCAACTGTTCGTCAGCCGCAGATGGCGTTCCAAGCATATAGCGAACAACCAGGCGCAACCATGATACACCCGTCACCTTATCTAGAAAGGCAATATGCGTGAATGGCATGGGCCGGATATCAGCCGCGGTAATCTCACCATCTATTGGTAACCGATCAACAATTAATTGGTACATTCCCGGCGTATCGATTTCAAGTTCCGGCCGGGGTAAGGTTTCCCATAACGAAGGCGTCATTGCAGACTGATCTAATAAAATACCACCATTATCTTGATGTCCAATACCAATGATGTGCAATTCGACCCCGTCATAGAAATAATTAACGACCGTCTGTTCACCTTCACTCAGCATGCTACTTGGTAAGTATTTTTCCTTAGCAATTACTTGCACGTTGACCCCCATCTTGCGTAGCTGAGTAATCAACTTAATGCGATTGCCGGGGACGAAAACACGGGTTGGCTGTTCAATTTCAATCACATTCATCACGTCTGAAATTTCAAGCGGCTCATAATATTGCTTATCGCCTAATTGCGGTATGAAAGTCAAATCAGTCGGATTATTATTCATCAAAATTGTTTTTAACCCTTGACTCCGAAGCTCATCAGCCACTGTCGCCATCACATATGATGCCGCTGCACCATCACCTAAGCGAAAGGCGCCAGTGCCGATAATCAAAGCCGAATCGTCACCCAATCGCTCACTTTCGTTTTCGGATTCAAAAGTCGAATAAAACTGTGAAACCGACTCTTCAAACTCACCTGCCGATGGTTCAAACGCCTTGTAGGTTGGCAAAATACCATTATCCCAACGATAACGCCGCACCGCTTCGTACTTTTCATCCCATAATTTAGCAACTAACCCGTCTGACAAGCCGTAATACTTGGCTTGTTGGAGCACATCCGCTTCCCACGGATTATCTTTCACAGCCTGTTCCAGATTATTAAGTCGTTGCAGTTTGTAGAAATAGAAAGCATTAATTTTAGTTAATTCCGCCAATTCATCAACGGTATATCCCCGTCGCAAAGCCTCAAGTAGAACCAAAATTCGATTATCACGTGGGTGAATCAACTGCTCAACAATCTCATTATCCGTTAATGCGTTCATCAATGTTGGTGAAAAATTACGGTTGTTAAAGTGTGCTGCTCGAATCGCTTTTTCCAGCGCTTCTTCAACACTGCGCCCCACACCAATTGTTGCCCCAACTGACTTTTGCACCGTATCTAACCGATTTTCAGTCTTAATACCAGCTGTCTCAAGTTCACCAAATGCAAACACTGGAAAACGAATGACAATATGGTCCATTGTGGGCTCTAGCAAGGCTGTATGATCAGCATAAATTGAGGGAATCCGAACTGAAGTCAAACTCTCACCCACCATCAATCCTGTAATTACCGGCACCAATGGATAACCTGTCGCCGTGACAACCATTGCCGAGGTACGATCAAAGTATGGTGTTACTCGCGTGATAACAAAGTCTTCATTGGCCGGGTTAACAGCGAAGCGTACTTCTAGCAGACCTTGGACGTTAAAACCGCGTGCCACCGTAAAGGCCGCATCCCGCAAAGTTTGAAACATCGGATCAGGCAATGTTTGCACAGGTGTAATCGCAATTGAATCGGCTGAGTGAATGCCGACTGGATCCATATCTTCGACACCACCAATTAGCAAGGTCGTATCCATTCGATCACGAACCACCACCATTGCAATTTCCTGGTAGCCACGAATACTTTTATCCACGTTTACTTGATGGGTTAATGATCGATTTAACGCCGTTTCTGCTGCTCCCTCTAACTCTTCGGCATCCTCAACCTGTAAACGAATAGTTTGACCCACTGGTGCCACTGACCGAACAACCACTGGAAAATCAAAATCGCGCGCCGCATCAAATGCTTCACTAACATTGCTAGCTAAACGGGTTTGAACAGCTGGCAACTTTAATTGAGTCAACCGCTCCTGTAAATATTTCGTATTTTGGGCGGCTTGCATCACAGGCAGTGTCATCCCCAACACTTTCGGCGCATCGTTACCTAAAATTTGTAAAATTTCAGCACTCAGGCGAACCGCTGTTAAGCCACCAACTGATGCCACCATCGCTGTAATATGTTCTTCAACAATCACTTTAACCAAATTTGGGGCAGTTAATTGTGTTTCAATGACCTTTATCTCCTCACGTTCGGTTGTAAAACCATAAGGATTGTCATCAGCAATCACAATTTGATGTCCCCGCTTCACCAAGCCATTAACCACTTGGTAACTGGCTGCATCACTTTCAGTTTCACGACCAAAGTCATTCGCTGAACCACCGATTATTAAAATTCGCTCGGTCATGAAAGCCATCCTCCTCGCCGTGCCGTCACCATTTCCATAAATTCATCAAATGCTTGTGTTGCTTCAAAGGGACCTGGGGCTGTATCTGGGAAAAATTGCACACTAAAAGCCGGATAATCGCGGTGCCGTAATCCTTGTACGACACCATCCGTCATATCAATATGCGTCACGAACATATCAGTTTCCCGTACAGAATCCGGATTAACCGCGTAGCCCTGCCCTTGGGTGGCAAACATAATCCGACTCGTGATTTGCTCACGAATTGGATGATTCATACCATGGTGTTCAACTGGCATTTGCTGCAAAGTGGCCCCATTCGCAATCGCAAATAGTTCGTGTCCAAGTCCAATCCCGAAAAGCGGTACCCTGGTTTGGAATTGGCGAATAATATCAAACGTTTCATCTGGAATTTGACGTGGGTCACCTGGGCCAGATGACAACACAATGCCATCAGGGTCAAGATTAGCTACTTCATCAACAGTGGCATTATATGGTAATACCGTCACATTCGCATCGAAATCACTCAACATACGGAGAATGCCATTTTTTAAACCAAAATCAAGTACCACCACGTTTGCGCCACGCCCTGGATTAGCATAGGCTTTGGGCGTTGAGACTTGTGCAACTTGGCGAGTCGTCAACACCATGGCCCGTAGTTGGTCAAACGCGTGCTCGTCTGGTACATCAACAATTGATGCCTTTTGCGTGCCTGTTTTGCGCAAGTGACGGGCCAATGCACGCGTATCAATTTGTGAAATACCCGGGACATTGTGTCGCTTTAAATAGTCGTGCAAACTCATCGACTGCAGCCGATTGGTTGACACATCAGCAATTTCACGGACAATAACCCCCTTCACCGTTGGCACAATTGACTCATCAGCTCGATGATTAATACCCGCTGCCCCAATCGTTGGTGAGGTAAACATCACAATTTGATTGTGATAAATCGGATTGGTGATGACTTCCTGGTAACCAGTCATTGCGGTATGAAAGACAATTTCACCAAAAGTTGTTGCAGGCGCCCCAAACGCTTCCCCAGCATATACGGTACCATCCTGCAAAATTAAATAACGTTTCGTCATGACGTCGTTCCCGCTATCGCTATGGATAGCGATCCCTCCTTTCCGTCAAATAAGCGGGGCCTAACGAATTTCAACTGAATCAACGCCGTCGATTTCAGTGACATTCACATTAATACGTTCGGCCGCTGCCGTTGGAATATTCTTACCAACAAAATCCGCGCGAATCGGCAACTCACGGTGACCACGATCCACTAATACTGCCAAATTAACTACAGCCGGACGGCCATTATCCATCAACGCATCCAAAGCGGCACGAATCGTTCGGCCAGTATAGAGCACATCATCGACCAAAATAACGCGCTTACCGTCGATATCAATATCCAATTCTGCCTTTGAACCCCGATCAGTTGCATCATCACGGTAGGTTGAAATATCTAACTGAGCCACTGGAATTTGGGCATTTTCAAGTTGCTGTAATCGTTGCGCAATGCGCTCAGCAATAAAGACACCGCGCGTCTTAATGCCCACAATCACAAGGTTGTTAATTCCCTTATTCTTTTCGATAATCTCATACGTAATACGTGTCAGTGCACGTTGCATCGCCATTGCGTCAACAATTTCCTTAGCCATAATGGATATCCTTTTCACGTTTTTTATTTTGCTATAACAAAAAGGCGTTACCTATACAAAATAGGTAACGCCTAAATTAAACTCATTCATCGCGTTACCCCCTAGTCACCTCTCTGGATGACTTTAAGAAGATACCTTCATTCTAGCACGAATATTCGCTTAATTGTTGATTAATCTGTAATCTCAGCATATGGATCAAGCTGATCTAGCATCGCTGTAAAGTAATCCGGTAACGGTGCTTCAAACGTCATATCTTCACCCGTCGTTGGTTGCGTGAGCCCCAACGTAGCCGCGTGCAAATATTGCCCATTACCCGGCAACGTCTTCTTTGGCCCGTACAACGGGTCGCCAGCAACCGGGTGACCAATATAAGCCATATGCACACGAATTTGGTGCGTACGTCCAGTTTCAAGGGTCACTTGAAGTAGTGTATACCCAACGAAGCGTTTTACAACCTTGAAGTGTGTCACAGCATCACGACCACCAGCAACGACGGCTTGCTTCTTGCGGTCAGCTGACGAACGGCCAAGTGGTGCCTTGATGGTTCCTTCGTTTTCAACGAATTCTCCGTGCACCAAGGCATAATATTGACGCAAGTTTTTCTTATCCTTCAATTGTGCAGACAAAGATTCATGCGCCTTATCGTTCTTCGCAACCATCAGCAACCCGGACGTATCCTTGTCAATCCGGTGCACAATGCCAGGACGGACCACACCATTGATTGTTGACAACGGCGTGTGGAACATCAAGGCGTTCACCAATGTGCCGGATTCATGGCCCAATGCAGGATGAACAACCATCCCTTGTGGCTTGTTGACAACTAACAAATCGTCATCTTCATACACGATATCAAGTGGAATATCCTCGGGTTGTAAGTCAATTTCGACCGCTTCAGGCACCGTAAATTTGATTTCGTCATTTGGCTTAACACTATACTTCGCCTTCTTAACGGCCCCATTCACCGTTAAAATGCCATCATTTATCCAACCCGTAACTTGCGTACGCGTATAATCATCAAACGCATCAGCCACCACTTTATCAAGGCGGCCAGTTTGGTCAGTAATCACTAACGTTTCTTCACTCATATGTTTTCGTTTTTTCCTTCAATCTTTGCCTTGAACGCTCGCAAAAAACTCGCATTCATCCAATAACTGTATTGTTCACCATCATGACTAAACATGACTGTATGCTTTGTAAATTGTACAAATTGCATATCTGCAAAATGAATTTTTTCTGTGTGGATTCCCACAATTGGTGGGAAGCGTAGCGCATCATCATCGAGATAAACCCGACGACGGAAAATTACCGCCCCGGCAATCACAAGAAAGACACCAAATGACCAGTACGTCCAGACATTCAAATGTGTGACCTCGAGCCACATGATGCCGCCAAATAATGCGATCATCACAATCCATGCCCAACTTACCCAGCCAATTAATCCTGCTGGTTGGTAGTAACCCTTCATGACTAACACGTCTCCTTTCGGGCGTTTGTACTATTCTCTAGTATAATGAAAGCAGAGGTATTTGTCATGTTAATCAAGTTGTATGCTGACGCGGCGACCCAGGGTAATCCTGGTCCAAGTGGTGCCGGCATTGTCATTGTCCAAGATGGCACCCAAAGCCAACAATATGAATATTTAGGTGAGATGACCAATCATGAAGCTGAATTTGCCGCCACCATCCTTGCCTTTGAACGCTTGGAAACATTAGCCGACGCGGGCGACACGGTTATGTTCTATACCGATTCTAAATTGGTTGCTGATAGCATTGGTAAATCTTATGCCAAACATTACCCGGCCCAGATTGACCGTTTAATGACACTGATTAATCGTTATCCAATCGTTTTAACAACTTGGATTCCCGACCGTCAAAACCAAGGCGCCCACCAACTTGCCTTACAAGCCATTCACAAGCGAGTAAAATGATTGCTTAAAAATAATAAAAGCGACCAGAAAAATTTCCGGTCGCTTTTATTATTATTTACACATCACGTTTTTTAATACCAATACCTGTCCAAGCTGATAACAATGAAA
This sequence comes from Weissella sp. MSCH1, assembly GCF_045799135.1. Classification (NCBI taxonomy): domain Bacteria; kingdom Bacillati; phylum Bacillota; class Bacilli; order Lactobacillales; family Lactobacillaceae; genus Weissella; species Weissella sp. MSCH1. Next base: position 62,165 of record NZ_JBJMBA010000031.1, read on the forward strand.
AGATTGGTGACAACAATGAGAAAAATACAAACGGTGCAAACACGTGCACTGGCACACCTAAGGTTTGGGCGGCAAAACTTCCTGCAACACCCCATGGTACCAAGTAGTTTACCACCGTTCCCGAATCTTCAACTGAACGTCCCAACGCTAAGCGTGACAAGCCCACACGGTCAAAGGCTTGTTTCCATAATTGGCCTGGCAGAATCGTCGCCAAGTATTGTTCACCGATCATGAAGTTCGCCGCAATTCCAGTCACAATCGTCCCTGTAATCACACCAGCGCCATGTTTAATTCGGTTTGCAAGTGGCATCATCACAGCTTGTAAGATTTTCTGTTCTGTCAACAAGCCACCAAGTGCCAAAGCCATCATGATAATGATCACCGTTGGCATCATCGCTAACATACCGCCCCGGTTCAAAAGTGACTGTAACATGTCGTTCTTAGCGGCGGTCTTGAAACCGTTCAGCAAAACATCTGCTAGCGTCGTCATATTATGATTCAGTAGGAAGTAAGCGCCTGTTACGCCGACGTTCACCAACAGTGTTGGAATTGCCGGAATTTTAGCCCAAGCCATCCCCACTAACAACACCAAAGGTACCACTGTCCACCACGTTGGTGTTAGCAAACTAGCTAGATGATGCAATTCAGTAGCAGATGCCCCGTCATGACCCTTTCCTAACACAATAAAAATAATCAATGACACCACCAAAGCCGGCAAAGTCGTCCACATCAGGTTCTTAATATGCGCAAACAAATCTGTCTCGACAATTGACGAAGCCAAGTTTGTTGAATCGGACAACGGTGAACTTTTATCACCAAAAATAGCGCCTGACAATACCGCACCGGCGACCAACGCCGGTGAAAAGCCCATCGCCGTACCAACGCCCATCAGCGCTACCCCAACCGTAGCTAGCGTTGTAAAGGCCGATCCAATCATTGACCCGACAATCGCTGTCACCAACAAAGCACTTGGCAAAAACCAAGCGGCATTGGCGAGATTAAAGCCCAGCCACAGCATCGTTGGAATGACATTCGTGCCCATCCATAGGGCAATCAACATACCAATCAGCAAGAACAAAAACAACGGTGCTAAAGCCGTTTGAATACCGGCCAGTAACTGGGTTTGAATATCGTCCCAAGTTGCGCGACGTAGTTTGGCAAAAATCATCGTTGCTAACAAACTAATTAGCAACGGTACGTACGGTGATAAGCCGAGGCCAATAATGCTACCACCAAAAATAATAACTAATAAAATAACGAGGATTAATGCGTGCCCAAATCGAGGCGTTTCTGTTTGTTTCATCGTCCGATCTCCTTTAATTCATTACCGAGTGTCTTGTTAGTTGCCATAAGCGTCGATAACGAATTAACCCGCCGACGCCAGTAACTATTGTCCATACCCCATGCTTCAGTCCTCCAATACAAAAAAGTCCCAGTAATGTGTCAACACACATCACTGGGACGAATCATCAAAATCCGCGGTACCACCCAAATTAATTGAGACTAATCGCCTCAATTCACTTTACTGCTATTAGGTTGTAAATAGTTCAGTCGTTACACCTGCGCCACTCACAGCAAACCGTGGCTTCTCTGACATACAATGTAACGTCCTACCGATGAACCAAGTTTACGGGAAGTGTTAAAAGATGTCAACAACAAAATGAGATGTTTTTAATCGTTATCCGGAATTTGGTACGCTTGTAAATATCGTTGGGTTTGCAAATCAAGCCAATATTGTGGATTGAGCTCCTCGCCTGTTGCCGCATACAAAATTTGAGCAGGTGTTTTTGATGCGCCGTATTGCCAAATATTCGCTTTACGCCAATCAAACAACGGTTGGATGTTCCCAGCAGCCAGCAAGCTGTCGATATCAAGTGTTTTTGCCATTTCGTGACGGAATTGGGCCGCATACAAATGGCCAAGGGCATATGATGGGAAGTAGCCAAAATCACCTCCGGCCCAGTGAATATCTTGTAAGATACCTGTCAAATCTGACGGTGGTCGGATACCTAGGTATTCCTCATACTTCGCATTCCAAAGGGCTGGTAGGTTCGCAATATCAATATCATCGTTAAAAATAGCTTTTTCAATTTCATAACGAATAATGATATGCAACGGATAGGTTAATGGATCAGCTTCCGTCCGAATTAGACTAGCCTCTGTTTTCATCCACCCTTTATAGAATGTCTCAAAATCAACATCGTCTAAGACGCCATGGAAAGCCTGCTGCATAATTGGATAATCATGACGTAAGAAGGCTTCTGAGCGACCAATCATTACTTCATTAAATAACGACTGTGATTCATGAATACTCATTGCAATTGATTTATTAAACGGTGTGTAATCCCATTTAGGCGCAACATTCTGCGCAAAGAGACCGTGACCGGCCTCGTGCAAGATTCCTAACACAGCCATTTGAAAATCAGTGGCTGACCACCGGGTTGTAATACGGGCATCATTACGATTCAAATCTTGCATAAACGGGTGCACTGTATCATCTAATCGGCCTTTATTAGGGTCATACCCTAACCGAACGGCCGCATCCCAGACATATGACCGTTGGTCACTAACCGCGACTTCACGATGTAAGAAGTCGTCTGCCGGTTCGGTTCCTTCCGTTGCCAGGCGATTGCGCAAAGCCACAACCCCTGCCTTCACCTCTGCGAAAACGGCATCTAGCTTCGCGACAGTTAAACCTGGTTCAAACTGGTTCAGCAACACATCATATGGTGTCGCCTCATCTTTACGCCAGTATGTAATAAAACGGCGCTTCAAATCAATTAACTGCGCCAAATATGGCGCATAGATGGCGTAATCATCTTGTTCACGCGCTTCTGCCCAAGCGTCCTGTGCCGTTGAAGTCAACTTATTAAAGGCAATGTATTCATCAGCCGGCACAGCTGCATCACGCTCGTAGTCTTCTCGGAACTTAGCGAAAAGTGCCTGTTCATCGGCTGACAATTCATCCCCGTGTACTGCAAAGTACGCAACCAGATTCTTAGCTTGCTCCCCTGTTGAAACACCCAAGTACTTTTCTGTTAAATAACTTTGTAATTCTGCGCGAAAATCACTGGCATCCTTAGGCATACCGGTTAGTTGGTCCCAGCCCGCTAAAGCCATAGTTTCTTCCAATAAAGCTTGTTCCTTGAGCAATGCGCGCAAATCTTGTCCTGTCAATGTCGTCATATGCATCCTCCCGTTTAATCCGTGCGTTTATTCTAATCTAAATTTAATAAAAACACAAATAAAGGTGAGATAACAATTGTCATCCCACCTTTTCACATGTGATTTAGTTGAATTTCATGCCGTATTTTTTATGACTGTACCAGCCATAACCCACGGTCCAAGCAATGCCACCTAACGCAGCAATTGTATCTGTCTTATCCAAGAACAACGTCCCAAAGATAAAGAGAAAGAATAGCAACGTCAAAGGACTAGCAACTTTATAAAATGGCATCTTAAACCCGTCTTCAATGAAATCCGCACTAGCCCGATACTTGCGGTGTGCAATCATGATTAAGCTATAAATAACCAGGGTAATCGCTGCCGTAGCTGACGCAAAGAAATTAAACGCTGACTCAAAAATTGGTAATGCGTTAATCACTGGTGTGAGCATAATCAAAATCGCCGAGAATAAAATCGCGCGTGCTGGAATCGCCTTCGTTGACAAGCGCTTGAAGTAGTCTTGCCATTTGCCAGTATTTTCCAGGGCCAAAGCGTAGACATCACGACCAGCTGAATAAATCAGTGTATTTAATGCTGACATCGCAGCGGTCAACACCACAAAGTTCAGCAAAGCCGCCGCCCAATCAATCCCAATTAACTTAAAAATAAAGACGAACGGGCTTTGATCAGCTGGTAAATAATGCCAATCATAAATTGACATAATAATGGCCAAAGCCCCCACATAGAACACCAAAATACGGAACAACACCGTGTTAATCACCTTTGGCATGACTTCACGTGGATTTTTGGTTTCAGCAGACATCAAACCGACAAATTCAATTCCCACAAATGCAAAGAATACCATTGGGAATGCCATCATGAAATTCATGCCACCATTTGGAAACAGCTGGAAATGATGGGTAATGTTTGCAAATGACACCACCCCACCGTGAACGCCTGGTGTTTTAAAGCCGGTAATCATCATCAAAATTCCAGTAATGATAATACCAAGGATGGCAATGATTTTAATTGAAGAGAACCAAAACTCAGCCTCACCGAAGAATTTGACTGCGACCAGGTTCACACCAACCAATAGTAACATCACGACAATTTCAATTAACCAGGCCGGTACCGTTGGTAGCCAGAATTGGACATATTTACCAATCGCTGTTAACTCCGCCATTGCCGGTAAAATTAGCGTAATCCAGTACGACCAGCCAACGAAGTGCCCAGCGCCAGGCCCCAGATATTTAGACACGAAACTCACAAACGAATTGTTATCTGGGTCTGCATAGAGTAGCTCCCCGATTGCGCGCATCATAATGTAAAGGAAAATTCCCGTTAATAAGTACACGAACAAGATCGATGGTCCTGTCAGACTAATCGAATCGCCCGCTCCCAGAAACAATCCCGTACCAATTGTGCCACCAATGGCAATCATCGTAACGTGTCGTTTAGACAGGCCACGTTGTAACGAATCTGGTGCCGTATTTTTATCAGCCATCCCCGACTCCTTTTTAAATCATAACTTTATTTGTTTTATTACAGGTTGCGTTTACAGCAACGTTGAATATAATACCATATTTCACCCACTTGAAACACGATTTTATGCAAAGATATACAATTCAAAACCTTATATCCATAAAATATGCATATATACATAAAAACACCCACGATTTGGTTAGAATCACGGGTGCTCTTATGTATATGGTTATTGTTTAATTAGGTTAGTATTAAACATTATATGAGAAAAGTGTCGAGTCGGTTAACTCTCAACAATAGTTATTCTACCGACTCTTTGTCACCAGCGGGAAAAACTTCCCGCTCATGTCTACTTTTTTGCCAAATGTTCTCGCCACATGGCATTAAACAATGTTTTGTACTTATCCGTAATTTCAAATTCACCAACTAATTCATCGTAGTCAGCGAAGAAATCAACGAGATGGCCAACAGCCTCTTCTGGATTAGTGAAGTATGTGCGATAGTTTTCATACATCAAGAAGCGCCAACGCCACGAGGCATACTTTAGCGCCTTATCATCCCGTTTTTGCTCTTCAAACGCAACTTGTAAGAGTGCATCCAGTAATTCTTGGTTACCTTCAAACATCGCTTTAAATATTGCATACTCAACGCCTTCAACAACACGGTTGGCATAAGTTCGTTGCAAAATATTATCAACGTCATTCGCGTGCGTCATATTCACCATCATATGGACGCCAGCCACTGAATCGACTGCCATCCACGCCAATTTCAAAATACGAAATTCTGAATCATGCCAGGTGTCCATACTTTGTAACAGTCGTTGTGCCTGTTGGCCCAACGACTTTGCTTCTTCGCTGGCATACCATCGGCCATCCAGGCGACTACCAATGATCATGCGCAGTTCCAACCATTGTTCCAGAAATCCTAAGTGACCAGTTTCATCGTAGCGCATTTTTGCCTGCGCAACCGCAGTTGGTATAAACGTCTCAGCCACGAACTGAAGATTGTACTTCACACGATACGTCGCGTCATTAAATTGTGGCACAACGGCATCCAAATCACCGGGCATTAACCCGAGATGCGGCATCAGTGTCAATAAATCGTTTACTCGAAACGACGCATCATCATCATACATCCGGTAAACCTTGGTTTTTGAAAAACCATATTGTGCCAGTTCCTGTACCTTAATCCGCTTATCACGAATAACCTGGTGCAGATAATCGCCAATACTCGTCAATTCAAATGGTGGCACAATTTCGGCGTAATACGATAACTGTTGGAGACCGGTTGGGGTACCCGCCTCTCGTACAGTCTGGGATTTCGTCCAGATATCGGTCATAGACACCTGCAAGTCGTTCATCGTGATAATGTCAATTTGCAATCGGCGGGCCGCTGCCAAAAAGTTTTCAATACTGTCTCGTCGGTCATCATTTCCCGACATAATCCAACCGTTAATAAAATTAAGCAAGCGTTTCAACGATCGCATTTCCACATTCGAAGATCGCGTCGGTTGATGATTAATTGCATCAATTACAAATAACATCTTTTCCAGCATAATCTTTTTCGGGTTAATGATATATTTTTGAACCGCTAACAGGTGAATTGATAACACGACCTCATAGAAGGTACTTGGCATATATTCGCGATATAGGACAATTGATTTTACAAACGTTTTATACAACGGCCAAAAAGTTTTAGCATCCATTGTTTGTCCGTCAATTGCAAGTTTTGCCATATCAACAATCGTAAACGACCGTAAATGCGTTAGCACTGAAATTTCTCGATTTTGAATGATGTCAGCTTCTTCAACTGTATGATAAAGTGCCTCAGAAAATGACATTGATAGTAATTCAAGTAACTTGTGTAAATCCGCAACCGTTATATCTACTTCCCCGTTGATATAACGGTAATAACGTGACTTCGAAATACCAATTCGTTCAATATCTTCAATCGACACATTTTTTTGTTGGCGACCGGCTGCTAAATTCGCCGCTAATGTTAATCGGGTAGTCTTATCCATGGTTAATATTTCTCACGTCACAAAAAAGGCTTCCAACCGAATGATTGGCAGTCTTTTTACTCATGCAAGATTATGAGGTTGCATAATCCGACATTACTTTCTAAATAATATTTCCAGAACGTTTGGCTCTGATCTTCAAAGTATCAACTCAGACGCCAAACGTTTTAACATTCCGGCAATCCGGTTCCACTTACTTTTCTTCACTTGAATATTGTACAACACTCCGTCAATATTCAGTTAATCATCCCCTGGTGAATCTCCGGCTGTAGCGCAAATATCGCACTAAAAGAGCACAATCAGTTCCATGACAGTCCTGATTGTGCTCTTTTCTTTGTACTTTATTAACTATTTAAAAATTAACTAGTTACATCAATTGAATCATTACAACACCAGCAACCATGATAATAATACCAATAATTTGCATGACATTAACTCGCTTCTTAACTGACTGATACCAGCCAAATTGTTGCACAATAATGGTACCAACGAGCATTCCCATCAATCCTAAAATAGCACCCATTCCTGGTCCAAGAACCGGCACAACGATACCGATAAAGAACACGAATAGCGACCCTGGAATACCGCCTAAGAATGACCACCATGGCGCACTCTTCATACCGTTACGATTGAAAAATGGTCGTTCCTTGAAAGCCACCAAAAGCGTTAGCAAAATCAAAGCACCGACAAATGACACAAACGCCCCATCGACTGGTGCACCTAGCAAATGACCTAAATGTCCTGTAATTGCTTGTTGGAATGACGCAAACATTCCCGTCAAAATTCCCCAAACATGCCAGAAAACAGAGCTACTTTGTGTTGAACCGTTCTTGTTTTCCAAACGCGCACTTAACACAACGGCCACCAAAACACCAATGATGACCAGGACAACCCCAATCACCTTAACTGCAGTCAAGGCAACCGTTTCAGCACCAACCCAACCAAGAGTTTGGATGATCATTGACATGACCACTTGGCCCAAGGTTGGCAGAACGACCGTTTTAACGGCACCAACGTTCTTAAACAACAGAATATTGGATGTTTGGTACAACATTGAAAAAATTCCTGCTGAGTAAATCCACCAAGGCTGACCAGTCTTCGTCAACGCCACAATATCACCTAAAAAGTGTGGATTTTGAATAAAGGCCAACAAACCTAAAAACACCACGCCTAGTGAAAAGCTTAAGAATGCCGCCCGAAATGGTGATTTTAACGCACCACCCAAACGCGCATTAATTGGGCTTTGGTTTGAAACTGCAAAGCCACCCAGTAATCCTAATAGATAAAACATTTTAATACCTCTTACAAACTAAACTTGATCGACACTATTTTTTAGCGAGTGCCAATATGTTTACTTTTAGCGCATAGACAGCATTGACATTACGCTGTGCATCCACCTGGTTGTTCGGCACGCATATCTGCCAGCCTTCGCTTATTTTTAACAAGTAATCAGTATGCACCTTTTTCTAGTATTTGACCACCGTCAGATCAAGAGGCTTTATGTATAGTGATAATCCTGGACATGACTGAAACTATCGCAGGTTTAATTTGAAAAACCCATCAGTGTAAACATAAACCGAGTACATTGCTGTTTTAATCACAACACGTACTCGGTTTATTTCTTAGTGGAAAATAGTACCACCATCAACGACAATTGTTTGCCCTGTGATGTAATTTGAATCTGCACCGGCTAGGAAGGCAATAACATTGGCCACATCTTCTGGTTGCGCAAGACGTCCCAACGTAATACCAGTCGCAAATTGTTCTAGCGCCCACTCATCGGACTTTTCAGCAGCTACCGCCATTTCATGTGCGGCAGCCTTTAGCATTGGCGTAACTGCTGAGCCTGGTGCATAAGCGTTGACGGTAATCTTATACTCAGCTAGTTCTTGTGCGGCAGTTTGCGTCAATCCACGAACCGCAAACTTCGTTGACCCGTACAAACCTAGTCCTGGGTTACCAACAATACCTGCTTGTGAAGCAGCATTAATGATTTTGCCACCTTCGCCTTGCGCGATAAACTGTTCAGTCGCTGCTTGAATTCCCCAAAGCGTTCCACCGGCATTCACAGCGTAACTCTTATCAAAATCGTTTTGGCGCATATCCATCAATGAACCACTTGGCGCAATACCAGCGTTGTTAACCATAACGTCCAAGCGACCATAGTGTTCAACAACTGTCTTAACTGCCGCAAACATACTGTCACGATCTGAAACATCAACCTTGGCTGCAAACCCCTCAATTGATGAGGCAACTTGTTGCGCTAGGGTCTCGTTAAAGTCTAGAATGGCGACTTTAAATCCATCAGCATGTAAGCGACGAGCCGCAGCCTCTCCAATCCCCTGCGCACCCCCAGTAACAATTGCTACTTTATCCATAATATTGTGCCTTCTTTCTTTAAAACAGCATCATTGTACAACTGAAACTCACATAAAGTAAGGTCTTGAAATGATTTTAAAAACCGCTCTAGCAAAGCTATCATTTCAACAATACAAAAAACCATCCAACCCGAAAGTTGGATGGTTTTTTCAGTATTGAATCGCTTAAAATTAAGCCAAACCGTACTTCTTGTTGAACTTGTAAAACCCTTTAACACCAACGTTTTAGTCGCCCTGTGTGCCTATATTGTGCCCGACATGGTTTCCTAAAAATAAAAAATCCCATCAAGATTAAGTGCAATTGCGGTGTACCCAAAAAGTTAAAGTAAAATATTTTAGCTGATTAAGCGGCCATTTGTCGGTATTCTACCGGTGAGTGGCCGTTTAATTTTGCTTGAATTCGTGTGTTGTTGTAATACAGTATCCAATTGTTAATTGCATCAATCAACTCTTTTGATGATGAATAATTGTTCAATGGGCCGATTTCGACCTTCAACTTATTAAAGAAGCTTTCCATAACCGCATTGTCTAGAGCGGTCGCACGACGCGACATGCTTTGGATGATGCGGTTTTGCTTTAGTTTCTTACGCCAAGCTCTGTGACGATATTGCCAGCCTTGATCGGTGTGAATGGTTGTTCGATAAGTAAGTTCTGGCAGTTGCTCTACGAGCTGATTAAGCGGTTGTAAGGTAAATTCAAGATTTGGACGGGTGCTAATTGAATGTGTAAGAATCTCGTTATTGTACATATCAAGAATTGGCTCTAAATAAACTTTTTCTCCAGTGGTCGGAATTTTGAATTCCGTAACATCGCTAGATAGTTTTTGTAATGGTCGATCAGTCTTGAAACGACGGTGAATCTTATTCTTCACGCGCTTTCCTTCAGGCCCCTTAGATGAATCATACTTGCGCGATTGTTTGTTATATCCAACGCCTTTTAATCCCATCTCATGCATGAGCCGTTGAACTTTCTTGTGATTTACCTCTGCGAACTCAGGCTGCTTTCGCAACTCTAAATAAACTCGACGCACACCATAGTGATTATCGGCTTCCCAAATTGTCCTGATGGCCACTCTAAGTGGCTCATCGGGATCGTCCTTTTGAAACTTTCGTTTCCAGTAATGCACTGTACTTTCTGCGATTGGAAGAACCTTTAGTATATCTACCAGTTTAAATTGTGCCTCGAGTCGGCAAGCTACTTCTGCGAGTTGTCGGTTCGTTGCTGAATCGAGGCTAATAATTTTAACGCTTCATTTTCAATCTTTAGTCGAAGAACTTCATCTTCGAGTTGAGAAAGTCGATTTTCTTGCTCCGTTAATTTTTTAACTGACTTAGGCTTCTTATTTGGCATCTTAGGTTTTCGTCCTTTTTGAATAGACAATAACCCATTTGGGCCTAGTTTGGAATAGATTTCTTTCCATGCACGCATTTGTGCAGTGCCGGTATAACCGAACTTGGACGCGATTTCAGTATATGAAGCGTTATTTCTGATTGCCCAAGAAGCCAATGTAATTCTAAATTCTGCAGTAACTTTTGGCGGATTGAACAACACGTCTGGCCCATGTGTCTCGTAGGCTGCAATGAGGACTCCAAATGTCTTTTCGTCCATACCATAACGTCTTGCTATCGACTTTTTGCTGTCGACTCCTAGAAAATATTCTTGGATAGCTTTAAATTTTGTTTGTTTTGAAATTCTAGTCATAAAGAAAACCCCGAAAGTTACTTTAACTTTCGGGGTACACCACAAATGGCATCTGTACAGATGGGCTTTAATTAATTTTCAAAAAATATTTTTTGAAAATATATTAAGTGTCTTTATTTATAGTAGGAAATTGTAATGCTGAATATTCATTACTCATTAATATTAAATGGGTAGAAACATGACAAATATCACCCAAATATCGGGCATAAAACGCCTTGTTTTGGTCATATATGTGCTATATATACCTGCGTATTATTGGCGAGTGACCAAAGAGTGACCAAATAACATGTCCATAATCTGGGGAGTTAGAATAATCGATTTGAACATCTTTATATATTTAATGTTGATTTACTAACATAAGTTATGGTAGTCTTTATTCGTAGGTCAGAATAATATCCTTGTCAATGAAATGCTTATCATTGGTATTACTTATAACTAAAATTATGAGTACTTCTGATTTTCAACCTGTTACATCTATTTGTAACAATCATACTCTCATAGCAACACAACTCCCAAGTTTAATTGCTATCGATAAAAAGTCATGTTATTCGGTTCCCAAAAAACTGAATTAGATTTTTTGTCATCCTGATAGATAAAATTTTAGGTACTTACCCACTCACTAAAATACCCCATTTAATATCTATTAGGATAATGGATTCTAAGCGGACCGGATTGTTCCCGAAACGTTTAGAGTCTTTTTTTTATTCAATTAAGAAACTAATAAGTACATGATTTTGGAGACATGCATGAAAATTAAAATTGTTATAGCAGGCGGAACAGGCTTTGTAGGTCAAGGTCTTATTCAGCAATTATCACCTGAAAAATTCGAAGTTCATAGCCTGGCACGTCACGAGTATGAGCCAATCGAAAAAGATAAAACTATTTATCATACTGTTGATTTATCCAAACCTCAGGAATGGAAACACATAGTTGAAGATGCTGATTGGGTAATAGATGCCGTAGGAATATTATTGCCTAATCCTATAAAAGGTATTAATTATAAAAACAGTAGTTACGAACCTGCTAAATATTTAATAGATCAGATTGTTAATCAAAAGAACACTAAGTTTTTATTTGTATCTGCCAATAATGGGCCTTTCTTCATGAAGCCCTATATGAATGCAAAAAGAGCAGTTGAATTACAAATGAAGCAATATATACCTAATCGATCATATATTGTATATCCGGGTATTATTTTTGCTAAGTCGCGAATCAGTTCTTTTGTTCCAGGATTAATTATGTCTCATATGACTAAGCTACCTTACTTTAGAAAATTACGTCCTGTCAGTCTAAAAGAATTTTCAACAGAAATCGAACTTATACTTACCGGACACTATAGTGCATTAGAGCAGCAAATATAGTTATCTTTTCCAATACATGTTAGAAATTACACTTGGGCTTTATAATTAAACAACGAGTAAACACAATAAAAACCCGCCAGACGAGGAGGTTAATCCAAGTCCAGCGGGCTTCATTCATAAGTGGACCAACTTGCGCATCTGTTTTAATGTCGCAAGTTGGTCCGTTTTTTATTTAATGATGTCAGCTAAATTATTAACAGTTGCTGTCTTAGCATTGAACGTTCCGTCATTTCCAAAATTAAAATGATATCCGTGCCAATCTCCCTCACCCTGCACTAACTTACCGTCACCGTCTGACCAATAGTGAAGTCCCCATGAATTCGTCCAGTTAGACTTGATCAACTTGCCATTAGCAAATGACCAGTAAGAACCCATGTGCTTCTTGATGCCGTTGGCCTTGTGCTTGAATGACTTGTTCGTGTACCAGACACCCTTCTTAGACCACACCGCAGCACCATCACCCGGGGTCTTCTCAATGACCGCTTGGTCAGCAGTGAAGAAATTGTCGTACAGTTGCGTAATATCAAACGCACCGCTCACACCATCGAACGTTGCATGATCGAACCATTGCCAACCATGCTCCGATGAGTAATAGCTTTGATTAGCCGTTGGCGTGTATGGATAGTGTGCAACCCATGACTTGTCACCATCAGGTGTTGTTTCAACGTGTGACCCCATTGTATAGGTTGTTGATCGATACCCACCAGCGATGCCCACTTGCTGTTCAGCTGTTGCATTCACAGCTTGCATAGCTGTCCCCATTGCCATTTGATTTGGTGATTCAGCATCTACTGCCAGCACAGCTCCAACTCCCAAACCATCAGCTTGAGCGGTGGCCACTGCGTAGTTAGCTTCTTGAACAGCAGTGGCATTATCAGTCGCATGAGCAAAGTAATAACCATTTACGTACAGACCTGCCGCTTGTGCGTTTGCAATATTATTAGCAGCAGTGGGGTCTTGGTACCATGTACCTTCTGAAACTTTGGTAGTAATGGCTTTAACGCCTTGATTACGCATATTAACGAAATCGCCTACTGACAAGTAACCATTCCAGTTGGATACATCGACCATGTCAAAACGTGGCGTATCTGCATGCACCGTATGATCACTAATAATTGTTGTTCCAAACAAAAAGGCCGCCCCAACGGCGACCAACTTCATTGTTTTATTCATTTTACTTCTCTGCCTCCTTCATCTTTTCAACAGCCCATTCAATTGCCTCATCAATCTGCTTAGCAGTGAACAAATGCGCTTTGTCAGCCTTAATCAAATAATCTGAAATCCACTTGATGGCTTGCGCTTTTTGCGTTTGGCCACCATCAAATGTCGCTTCCGCCCACTTCACCGCACCTTCCGCAATACCCAGCAAGTTTGTTAGCCGCTTATTGCGGGTAAACCGTTCTGAAGCCCAACCAATGGCCAAAATTAAAAGCGCTGGGACAATACCTGATTGCCATAGCGCTTCTACAAGGGTTATTAAGTTATTCGTTGTCATCGTGATGTTCTCTCCAATCTTCTAGCAACCTAATTCGTGTCTCGTGTTCAGCAATCCGACGATCATAAGATTTTAAGGTGTTCTCTAAACCAGCAATTGTTTTGTTCAAGCTATTGATTGATTTCACAAAAGTCATCTTGATTACGAACCACATTGCACCAGATAATGAGCCAACTACCGTGAGCCACCCTGCTAAGTCGTGTGGAAAAAATCCCATAATTCCACCCCGCTATTCCGCTACTGTATTAGCAACCTTATCGGCTTCGGCAAACACCGTGTCTTGGAATGCTGACCATGCTGTCCGAAAATCAGATAAGTGTTCACGATAAATGACACCATCGTTGATGTAGTAGCTCATTGATGGCACACCGTATTGGTCAATCGAACCACTTAAGGTTGCATAGTTCACGGTGCCACCGTCTTCTGCGGTAACAGATAACCGTTGGTCAAATTGCGTTGTCTTATCAATTTGTGCCATTACTTATTCTCCTTGTTGCCAAGCTCGTCAATGCGTGACTTCAATTGTTCGTTCTCTGATTGCAAAGTGCTCAATTGTGCCCGAAGCTGTGCATTTT